>CAIUDS010000258.1 GCA_903897985.1 uncultured delta proteobacterium | reverse complement strand
GTCAGGATCAGGTCGGCCTGGCTCGCGCTGACGCTTGCGGGAAAAATCATCCGGTCCAGCAGCAGGTTTCCCTTGGGCCCCCCAAAGAAAATATAAACGGATCCATTGCCCAGCCCGGGCGCTCCCACTGCGAAATCCCGGCTAGTATCCACCAATTTATTGCCCTTTTTCTTATCCGACTTCGGCCGCGGCCGGTTCCAGATATCTCCAATCATGGCCACGGACGATCCGAAATTCTCCCCGGGGTTCGCGCCGTTTATTACCAGGTCGGCCTGGCCGCCCGAGGTCAGGTCTATTACCACCGGAAGCCCGCGGGTCGTGATGTTATCGAACTTGACTTCGCCGGTGGACCCGCCCAGGACCACATAGGCCGCGCCGGTTCCGGCATTCGCCTGGCCAGCCCCGATCAAAAGATCCGGAGCCCCGTCATCGTTCAAGTCCGTGCCGCAATCGAGCGACTTGCCGAACCCGGTGGCCGGGTCGCCTATGATCACGAACGAGGCCGCCGCGGCTATGGTTCCGCTTTTCGGTACTGGGCCCAGGGTGGTTGAGCCTCCCAAAACCACATACACCTTGCCCGTGCCCGGCGCGGAGACCGCGAAGTCCGTGCGGCCATCCGAACTGAGGTCATGGCAATTGGAAAGCGCATATCCCAGTTGGTCCCCGGCCGCTTCGCCATCAATAACCGACGAGGCTTGGGCTGTGGTCAGCGACTCTTTGTCGGTATGCGCGAAAAGATAGACGCGGCCGGCGCCCGCGGAGGCGTCCGGGCCCGAGATCGCGAGGTGGCGTCGGGGACCATTGTTGATTTTTCTCAGTCCGGCCATGGCGAACCCGAAACTTTCCGCCGGGTCTCCGTAAATATGAAGGCCGGGCCAGAGTTTCCCCACCGCCTGGAGCGGCCGGTCGAAAACATAAGTGGTAAAGGCCAACTGGTCCGAGCTTTTGCCGAAATAAACCATGACCTTGCCTTGCGCCGGGCTGGAAACCCCCAGGTCGGTGAAGCCGCTCTTGTTGAAGTTGTCCAACTCGGCCACTTTTGTGCCCAGTCCGGGGATGGGCGCCTTGCGGGTGCTCAGCCCTATTCCCAGGAACGGGACTTTAAAATCAATTGCGGCCGGATCGGAGATTTGTCCGACTTCATCGCTCACCCACAGGCAGAGATGATATTTCGCCCCGCGCACCAGACCTTGATCGAGCAGGGAAAAAATTTCGATCGCGCCCGAGGACCTGGGCCCGGGCTCGCTAAAAACCGGGTGCAGGCGGTGGTTGTTGCGCTCGCAGACTTCCGCGGCCGGCCCGTATTTCCTGACCTCGAATTCCGTGATGTAGCGGAGATCGTAAAGCGCGGCTTTGCCCTGGTCGCCGTTGTCTCCGCTGGCAGTCCAAGCCAGGGCATAAGTCTTGGCGGGAAATTTTTCATGGTGGAGCACAAAGCTGCCGCCGGAATGATCAAGCGCATCGGGGTCGGTAAAAAAGGTCAGGTCGGAAACGGCTCCCGGCGGAGTCTGGTCGCCCGGGTCACAAGCCCCCAAAATCCAGGCCATGCACGCGACAATAATAATTCCCCAGATCCTTTTCACAATGAAAGCTCCTTCCAATATGATCGGTGATGTTTAGCCACTTCTTCCAAAACCCGCTCAAAGCCCGAGACCGGCTCGCCCAGTTCCGGCACCAGTTCCGCCTTGCCCAGCAGCCTCAACATGATCTCCCGGATGCACCGCGCGCTGCCTTCCACCGCGTAACCGCCCTCCAGGGCGAGGACCAGTTTTCCTTGGCAAAGCTCGTCCGCGAGCCGGATAAAGATGGAACCCAGCCGGGCAAAGCCCTGCTCGGTCATTTCCATTCCCCCGAGCGGGTCTTGATAATATGAATCAAAACCGGCGGAAATCAAGATCAGTTCCGGCCGGTACGCCCGGGCAATGGGGATCAGCACTTTGCTATAAACCGCATCGAATTCCGCGTCCCCCATGCCGCCCGGGAGCGGAACATTGACCGTGAATCCCTCGCCCCGGTTTTTACCGACTTCGTTGAAATAACCGGTGCCGGGATAAAAGGGATAACGGTGCGTCGAGAAATAGAGCGCCTGGTCGGTTTCATAAAAGGAATGCTGGGTGCCGTTGCCGTGATGCACATCGAAATCCGCGATCAGCACGCGCTGAAGCCCCTTTTCCCGGAGCGCCCAGGCCGCGGCGATCGCGACATTGTTGAACAGGCAAAAGCCCATGGCCCGGTCGCGCTCCGCGTGGTGTCCCGGCGGCCGGACCAGGGCAAAGCCGCTGTCAAGCTCGCCGGAAAGCACCGAGCGGGTCAATTCAATCAGACTGCCGGCTGCGAACAGGGCCGCCTCGAAAGATTTGGGCGAGGCTGGCGTGTCCCCGTCCAGGTAGGTCCCTTCCTTGCCTTGGGTATGCTCGATGGCGCGGTAATGAGCTTCGGAATGGATCGCCAGGATTTCCTCGCGCGTGGCCTTTCTAAGCTCAACCGTTTTCACCTCCCGGGAAATGCCGGTCTGGTCCAGCATTCCATAAATGGATACCAGCCGTCCCGCGCTTTCCGGGTGGCTGCGCCCGGTGTCATGTTCAAGAAAAATGTCGCCTTTGACCACCCCTACTTTTTTGGCCATGAGTTTCTCCTTTCCCGAAGCTCGAGCGCAGGGACAGGGTAGGAGGGATTTTCCCAAAATCGCATCTCACCCGCTCCGCTCCGCCGCGATCAGCGCCGCCCCGTAAGCTCCCATGATTTGGGGCTCCTCCGGGACCAAAAGTTCCCGCCCGAACTTTTCCGCGAGCGCCCGCACCACCCCGCCGTTCTTGGCCACGCCTCCGGTCAGGGCGATTTCCGGCTCGATCCCGATCCGGCTGACCAGACCATAGACCCGCTCCGCCACCGAATCATGAACCGCTTTGATGATGTCCTCCCGTTGCTCGCCGCGCGCCAACAGACCCACGATTTCGCTCTCGGTGAAGACCGTGCACACGCTGCTGACCCGCAATTGCTTCCGGCTTTTCTTTTCCAACGCGCCCATTTCCCCCACTTCCACTTCCAGCGCCCGGGCCATGACTTCGAGGAACCGGCCGGTTCCGGCCGCGCACTTGTCGTTCATTTGGAAATTGGCCACCTTGCCGTTTAAGTCCAGCCGGATCGCTTTGCTATCCTGGCCCCCGATGTCTATGACGGTCCGGGCCTCCCGATAAAGCTGCGCAACGCCCCGGGCGTGACAGGTGATCTCCGTCACCTTGTACTCGGCCTCGGCCCGCTCACGGCCATACCCGGTGGCCACCTTCGCCAGAAGATCTTCCCGCTTCAACCCCGCCTGTTCGAGCGCCCGGACCAAGGCTCTTTCCAGCGCCTTGGCGCTTTCCGCCCCGCTCAGTTCGATCGCGTATCCCGCGATCTTGCCGTCCGCGTCCACGATCACCACCTCGGTGGAGATGGACCCGATATCTATTCCCGCATAATATTTTATCATCATCTCCGATACTTCGCTTCCCGCTGCATTTCCCGCTGCAGGTCCCGTTTCTTAATGTCCTCGCGGCGGTCATACATTTTCTTGCCCTTGGCCAGCGCGATCTCCAGCTTGGCTCTCCCGTTCTTGAAATAAATCTTGAGCGGGACAATGGTCAAACCCCGCTCCGAGACCTTGCCCAGAAGCCGTTTCAACTCGTGCTTCTTGAGCAGAAGTTTTCGCGGCCGCTCCGGCGGATGGTTGAAGTATTTGCTCAGGGCATAGGGCGCGATGTGGGCGCTGATCAGGTAAAGCTCGGTATCGCCGCGGAAATCACAGTAGGAGTCCTTGAGATGAGCCTGGCCTTCTCGCAGCGATTTCACCTCCGTCCCGGTCAAGACCATCCCGGCCTCATAACGCTCCTCAAACGAATAATGCCGGCCAGCCTCGCGGTTCGAGCAGACGATTTTCTCTCCGTCTTTTTTGGACATGGCTCACTCCGGCCCCGCGCTCGTGTCGTGCTTAGGCTCTTCTTTTCCCGGTTCTTTTCGGCTCAAGCCCCAAACCAGGACCGCGCCCAGAATCAGACCCAGAGCGCCCAGAATCAGGCTGGGATTGTCCGCGCCCATGGCCAGGTGAACCCATTTCCCCAGCGCCGATTCCAAAGCCTGGAAGATATTCTTCTGCAACGAAATCCATTTGCCCGCGACCACTCCCGCGGACGAAACCAGGAGCGGAATAAAGTAATGGGTAAGCCTGGGTTTCAACACGGGTTACCTCGGAGCCGAGCCGCAGAATTTTGCTCTAAAGACTAAAACGGGATGTCCTCTTCATTGCCGCCGGCTACCGGTTCATAAGTCACTTCCTCGCTGCCGCCCGCCGCGCCGGTCGCGCCGGCCGGGGCCTGGCCTTTGGACCCGAGAAAGATTATTCTATGCGCAACCACTTCCGTGGTATTGCGTTTATGGCCTTCCTTGTCCTGCCACTCCCGGGTCTGCAGCCGCCCTTCGACATACACCTGCCGGCCCTTGGACAGGTATT
>CAIUDS010000257.1 GCA_903897985.1 uncultured delta proteobacterium | reverse complement strand
GAGAAAACTTTGGCCGAAAGCGGGATCCGCAATTTTTCATCCACAATCAGCGGCCGGGGTTGGCGCCATTTGCCTTTGAGCCTTACCGTCAGCGCCGGATCATCCTTGAGCATGGCGCCGGCGCCCACCATCACCACCTGCACCCGGCTCCGGAGTTTGTGCGCATATTCACGCGCCGCCTCTCCGGTGATCCACTGGGAAACGCCATAACGATCCGCAATGCGCCCGTCCGCGGTCGCGCCCAACTTCAAGATCACCCAGGGCTCCCGCTTGGTAATGTATTTTACAAAATGCCGGTTCAGTCTCCGGCATTCCTTTTCCAGAACTCTGTTCACCACCTTGATGCCCGCGGCTCGCAACTTTCTAAAACCCCGGCCACAGACCAGCGGATTCGGGTCCATCATCCCGGCCACCACTTCTTTGATCCCGGACCTGATCACGAAGTCCGCGCAGGGCGGGGTCCGGCCCCAGTGCGAGCACGGCTCCAGGTTTAAAACCAGGGTCGCGCCTTGAGCGGCCGGGCCGGCTTTTTCGAGGGCTTTTCTTTCCGCGTGCGGCTCGCCCGGGCGTTCAAAACAGGCTTCGGAAATAATTCTGCCGGACTTGGCCACCACCGCGCCGACCATGGGGTAATGATCGGTGGAGCCCTCGGCCCTTGCCGCCAGGCTGAGCGCGCGCTTCATGAGGCTTTCATAATCCATCCTGGCTATTTCCCGGATTTCGCCTTCTCCTGTTTCTGCCGGTCCAAGAGCTCCTTCAGTTCGTCCATGAACTGGTTGATGTCCTTGAACGAGCGGTACACACTGGCGAACCGGACATAGGCGATATGGTCAAGATGATAAAGCTCGCGCATAACCTCTTCGCCGACCACCGTGGAAGCGATTTCCTTTTCCCCGCTCTCCAGAAGCTTGTGCTCGATCTTGTCCACCACCTTCTCCAGCGTGGTAATGCTGATCGGACGCTTCTCGCAGGCCTTCTTCAGCCCCAGCAAAATCTTCATCCGGTCGAAGGGCTCCCGCCTCCCGTCCTTCTTGATCACCAGCGGCATGACCTCCTCCACCCGCTCGTAGGTGGTGAAACGCCTCCCGCATTCCAGGCACTCCCGCCGCCGCCGGATCACGGCCCCATCCTTGCTCAGGCGCGAATCTATGACGCGGTTGTCCAGGTCTCCGCAAAATGGACACTTCATTTTTCCCCCTCTCCAAACTTCATGATTTTTATTTTGGCTTCCTCCAGCAAGCGCAGGGCCAGTTGGTCCGGATACCCGTCCAAGTAAATGACCCTCTCGATCCCCGCGTTGATCAACATCTTAACACAGATGGAGCAGGGAAGGGTGGTGGTATAAAGAACCGAGCCCCGAATCGGCACCCCGTGATAGGCCGCCTGGATGATCGCATTCTGCTCCGCGTGCAACCCCCAGCAAAGTTCCGCCCGCTCCCCGCTCGGGACTTTCATCTCCTCGCGCAAACAGCCCAGGTCATAACAATGCCGGAGCCCGCTGGGCGCGCCGTTATAACCGCTGGTCAGGATCCGGCGGTCCTTGACCAGGATCGCCCCGACCGCCCGCCGCAGGCAGGTGCTGCGACGGCTCACCAGCTTGGCGAGCTCGGTAAAATATTCATCCCACCCCGGCCGCACCGGTTTCCTCCCTTTGTTCATCCACTTTAACTTATCACCATTCCGGCTTTATTTCCAGACCGGAGCCGGCGAGTTGAGGGCGGGGAAGAAAAGAGCGCCTGAAATTTCAGGCGCTCTTTTCCAGAACCAATTGGTTCGTAATTAAGCGCTCCGCTCACCCCTGTCGAAAAGGCCCGCGCCCATTGCTGAGCGCAGGGTTAGGTGTTTAGGCTATTTCCCCTTCTTGGCTTTTTTCTTGCTCGGTTTTTTCTTCGCGACTTTTTTTTGCATCTTTCCACATTTCATCGTGCTTCTCCTTTCTTTAGATTGGTCTTACGCGTTCGATACTCATGCGATCCCAGGCGATGAGGGGAGCTTCTTAGTGACCGTATAAAAAACGGGGAGAAAAGAAACCAGTTCCTTCCTCCCCGAGTGTTAATATGTTCGCCGATTTTTTTCAATCCCGGCTCTCTCCTTTTTCCACCACCCACCACTTACCGGGACTCACATTCATGATGTTGCCACATTTTTAAATCTTTGTAAAGCGAAAAATGCATTTCCAGTAATTTTTTTTTAGACGGGTGGGAGCTGGCGGCGGAGGGCGGGAAATTCATTCGGGAGGACAGCCTTGGGACAAGATGGCCTGGACCCCCTGGGGGGTCACTCGGGTTTTTCCTTTAATTTTTTCCAGGCGTCCTTGAAAAAGGTTTCCAGCTTGTTGGTCTTGGGGGCGTTGGGCGCGGGCTCGGGCGTGGGCGTGGGCGTGAGCTTGGGCTTGGGCTCCGGCGCGGTCGGCCACGCCAGACGGTACACAATGATCTGTCCGTTGGCGCAGAAGGTGACCTTCTGGTCGCCGCAACCGCGCCGGGACTGAACGCGAGCAAGTCTGCGGGGAAAAGGATATGACCCCGGTAGGTTTTTATCGGCGCCGGTCTGCGGGTTCCAAAGCTTGAGCGCCCCGGCTTGGGCCGAGCCCAGAATTTTTCCCTCCGGGCTGAAGCACCGGGCGTTGATTTTTTCTTTGCCCGCCAGTTTCCGGCTCGGGCGCCGGCGGGGGCGTAGGCCGGGGAGTTTTTTTCCGGTCCTGGTTGACAATTCGGATATAATGATATTCCTTCGGTTGCTTAATTCAAACGCGGGAATTGCCGCGGTTCGGAAAAAATGGAGGGCGATGCCGGATTTGAACCGGCGACCTGCGGCTCCGGAGGCCGACGCTCTATCCACTGAGCTAATCGCCCATTGACGATTTCCTATTTTAGGCCCTTAATAGTCGGTGTCAAGGAAGGAGGTCCCAAAAATGGCGGGGAAAAAACCGGTCCGGATCGGGCTGCTGGGCGCGGGCGCGCGGGGCGAATTGAATTTGGGCACGCTGGCGAAAAGGTATCCGGACAAACTTCAGTTCGTGGCGGTGGCCGAACCGGTGGACGCGAAGCGGGAGGGGTT
>CAIUDS010000256.1 GCA_903897985.1 uncultured delta proteobacterium | reverse complement strand
CTGGGCGCGACAGCGGTGATGACAAAGCCGGATCATCCTTCCGGGACAGACCGCATCTCGGAAGCAGTCAGAGATATCAGCGCGGACGTGGTAATAAATATCCAGGGAGACGAGCCGCTGGTTGATCCCAAGCTGATTGACAAGATCGCGCGCAACGACAAGAAGCTGCGCGAGTTCCAGCAGGACCTGCGCAAGCGGAAACTCAGCCGGGCGCGAAAAAGAAAACTCGACCACAAGATCAAGAAACGGCAGGAAGCTCTGCTCAAGCTGATGAAGGGCATCAACCTGAGTGATCGCCAGCGCACCTCCATCGTGGCCAAGATCTGGGAAATGATGTGCCGGGCGGAAAAAGCCGAAGCCGAGATCTCGAAGATCGAAAATAAATTCAAATTGAAGGCGGGCCAGATCGGAAACCTGGCCGCGCGCTCGAAGGAAAGCTCGCGGGCGCGGAAACAGATCGAGGAACAGACCGACCGCGGGGTGGAAGAGCTGCTCAATGCCCGGCGCTCGATTTTGAAATGCCGGCGCGAGATCTGGAAGGTGGAGGAAGACACCCAGTTGAGCCTGTCCGAACTCCGGAGCGTGATCAAGCAGATCGGGCAGGGCGAGGTCGAGATTCGGAAGGCCAAGGACGAGTTGATCCGCGCCAACTTAAGGCTGGTGGTCAACATCGCCAAGAAATATACCAATAGGGGATTGCAATTTCTTGATTTAATACAGGAAGGCAACATAGGTTTGATGAAGGCGGTGGAAAAATTCGAATACCAGCGCGGATATAAGTTTTCCACCTACGCCACCTGGTGGATCCGCCAGGCCATTACGCGGGCGATCGCGGACCAGGCGCGCACCATCCGGATCCCGGTGCACATGATCGAGACCATCAACAAGCTGATCCGGACCAGCCGCTACCTGGTTCAAAAGCTGGGCCGGGAGCCGAACCCGGAGGAGATCGCGGAGAAGATGGAGATGCCGATCGAGAAGGTGCGCAAGGTCCTGAAAATTGCGAAGGAACCGGTGAGCCTGGAGATGCAGATCGGCGAGGAAGAGGACTCGCGGCTGGGCAATTTGATCAAGGACGAAACCATTTCCGGACCGCTGGACAGCGTGATCAAGGAAGACCTGGAGAACCAGACCCGGGATGTGCTGAGCTCGTTGACTCCGCGCGAGGAGCGGGTGGTGAGACTTCGGTTCGGGATCAGCGAAAAGTCCGACCACACCCTCGAGGAAGTCGGCATGGACTTCGATGTCACCCGCGAGCGCATCCGCCAGATCGAGGCCAAGGCCCTGCGCAAACTCCGCCATATCTCCCGGGCCAAGAAGCTGAAGGTATTTATCGAACACTGATCCCCAATGGTTTCGATGATAAGATTATAAATTGATAAGGAAGCCGGCCAACCGTTGCCCGCCACTTTTCACCAATTCTTTCTTTTGATCTTTAACCATTCCTCATTGAGTCCAAGAGAAAAGCCACTATAATAGCGGTTGGACGGGCCCATAGCTCAGGTGGGAGAGCTGCCGGCTCATAACCGGCGGGTCCCAGGTTCGAATCCTGGTGGGCCCACTAAAATCGGTTCCCGGTTCCGAGTTTTGAGTTTCGGGTTTGTAAAGCCGATGAAAATTTGCTATAACACATTGCCGATGAAAACGAGGCCCAGGACAGATAATGCGGCGAATTACTGAAGCGACCCATGATTTGTGCCGTTATCAGGGCGCCGGGGGGCGCCCTTTTTATTTTCCCGGGGCGGGCGCATGAAGCGAAAACTGAACAAAGTAAAGGTTGTGAAAAAGCTGGCGCGCGAGACCAGGATTCCGCCGGGCCGGGTGATAGCGCCGGATAAGGATAAAAAGAAACGCCAAAGCAAATCGGACTGGAAAAAGGAAGTGGATGCGCAACGGGAAAACGCGGGGGAAACTTGAGCGGGAAAGAACGCGGGAAATCACAAGGAGGGGGCCTTGAGTAAACTTTTGGAACCGTTGGGCCGGCTTCAAGAGGTTGATCTTCGCATAGACCGGCTGCGCCAGTTTATTGACCACTACCCGGAGTTGGTCAAGGCGATGGAGGAAGAGCATGCGGAGGTGAAAAAGCGGGCGGAGGATGAAAAGGCGAAACTGGACGAGTTGAAAAAGCAGAAGGCCAAGCGGGAATTGGATTTGCAGCAGGGCGAGGAACACATCGTGAAATGCAATGCCCGGCTGTATGCGGTGAAGACCAACAAGGAATACGAGGCCACGCTCAAGGAAATTGAGAACCAGAAGAAGAAGAATTCGGAAATTGAAACCGGGATCCTGCTGACCTATGACCAGATTGACCAGGAAGAGCAGCGCTTGCAGGAAGCCCGCAAAAGGCTGAACCAGGAAGAGGGGGAAGCCGAGCAAAAGAAAAAGGCCCTGGCGCAAAAGCTGGAACGGGCCCGTGCGCTCTTGCCCACGGAGGAAAAATCGCGCGAGCAAATCCTCCTGGAGGCGCCCAAGGATTTCCTCGAAAATTACCGCTGGATCCAGGAACGGCTGGGGGTCAAGGCCTTGACTCGGGTGGTGGACAAAATCTGCCAGTCCTGCTTCCGGGTGCTCCCTTCCCAGATGTATAACGAGACCATGGTCGGAAACAAAATGCTGACCTGCCCGGGCTGCAACCGCATCCTGATTTACCGCGAGCAGGAGTTCCTGGCCGAGAAAGATTTCGACTTTTAAATTAAAGTGAGCCAGGTTACAAATTTTAGCTTCCCCTTCCCGGAGTCAAGCTGGCAGGAACTGAAAAAGTTCCTGCGCCGGCTCGGGGCTGAGATCACGGAAATCCCTTACGGGTTTCAGGCCCGGCATGGGGACTCCGTGCTCAACTGGTACCCCTCGGGCAAACTGGTGATCCAGGGCAGCGATGCCGCGGACCTGGCCGAGGAGCTTTATCTGATGGGCCTGGTCAAGACCGGCTGGACCAGGAAGTCCGAGCCGAGGATCGGGGTGGACGAGTCCGGCAAAGGCGACTATTTCGGGCCGCTGGTGATCGCGGGCGCCCTGCTCACGCCCGAACAGGAGCCGGCCCTGATCCGGCTCGGGGTCCGGGACTCCAAATCCATTTCCGATTCCTCGATCAAAAAGACCGCGGCGGAACTCGAAAAAATCCTGCCCCACACCAAAATCGCCATCGGGCCGAAAAAATATAACGAACTTCATCTCCAGATGAAAAATGTCAACCGCATCCTGGCCTGGGGCCACGCGCGCGCGATCGAGAACCTGCTCGAAAAACATCCGGTCCAACTCGCGGTCTCGGACCAGTTCGGCGATGAGAGCCTGATCCTGAATGCGCTTATGCAAAAAGGAAAAAACATCAAGCTGGTTCAGAGACACCGGGGCGAAGAAGACCTAGCCGTGGCCTGCGCCAGCATCCTGGCCCGGGCGGAATTCCTGCAACGGCTCGAGCAGCTTTCCAAACATTTCGGGGTCAACCTTCCCAAGGGCATGTCCGACCTCACCCTCGAGGCCGGAAGACAACTCGTAAATAAAGCCGGGGAAGGAGCATTGGAAGAAGCCGCGAAAATCCATTTCAAGACCACCGCCAAGATTATCGGCCCCCATTAGCCTTGAACGGCCGCGCCTCGGAAATAATTCCGCCTTTATTTTCCCGGTTGCAGGCGCTGCAAGGCCTGGAAAATTTCCCCGGCGCTGGCGCTGAAGGCCTGGGGGTTGGATTGGTAAATCTCGAGACAATACCGCCATTGATCCAGCGCGCCTGGACTCTTGATCGTCTCATAAATCTTGGCCAGGTTTATGCAAACACTGATTTCCATAGGATTCTTTTCCAAGGCCTCCCGGAGGCCCTGAATCGCCAACTCGGTTTGCCCCAGCTTGACATCGTCCCAGGCCAGGAGAATGCGGTAGGGAATGAAATCCGGATCCGCTTCCGCGGCCTTTCCCACATGGGATCGCGCTTCCTCATATCGTCCCAATTTAAACAAGGCCCATCCCAGACTATACTCCAAATCATTATCCCCGGGAATAATTTTTAGCGCCTCGGTAAATTCCGGCAAAGCCAATTGCGGATATCCAAGGACCCCCAGAATAATTCCGCGGTTTTTGCGCTCCCCCGCCAGCCACGGTCCACCCAGATTTTGGGAAAGCGGGCCGGGAAGACCTCGGCTAAGGTCCAGCCGATAGGTCCGGACCGCATTCTCAAGAAAAGATCGTCCAGCCGCGGCCGTGGGATGCTTCAGAAAAATAATGCTCTGGCCGTCAAAATACACCAGGGTCCAGTTCGGGCTGGAATACATGGTCTCAATGAAGCCCATGCCCTTGAGCAGACCGCTTAAAAATACCGCATCAAAATTGTATTTCAAATCCTCAGCTTCAAAAGCCGCCCAGTCCTGGAACAAAGATACAAAATGTTTGGCAAACTCTTCCCCGTAGACCTCCAAGCGCGGATCGGTATATACCTTCCATTCCGGGTACCCGGCCCAGATAATATATCCGGCCGCGTCCAGGTCGGTAAATATCTTCAAATTTTCCCTTTGCCCCGGAGCGCCGGGAATGGATTTCAGAAACTGCGCGGCCCGGATGGGGTACTCCGTTTCCAAAGCCCCAACTCCAAACCGGTAAAAAGTTTTATTCCGAATAAAAAATCTGTTGGATGCTATTTCGGCGCCGAGCCCAATCATAAAGATCAAGATCCCGGCCGCCCCCAAGGGGCGAAGCCGGGCCGCTCGAGCAAAAACCCGCTTCCGCGGCAGAACTTCCTCTGCTAAATTTCCGGCCAAAACCTTGCTGAGCAGAGCGGGCGTAACCAGCGCAAACAGGGCCACATTGCGCAGCGCGCTGATGGAAAGATAAAGAAAAACCGCCCAGACCAGAAAGGCCGCGGGATAAACCTTTCGCCGCAATAACAGCATCAGCCAGCATAATGATGACAAGACGATCACCGCGATATACATTGAACGACTGAACCCGTCGAGAAACAGAAATGGACTTTGAAACTCGCCGATCATCTTTCCGAAAAAACCTTCCGCGGAGGAAATTTCCCGTAAGAGCTGCAGGGGAAAGACCGCGCCCCGGTAGCCATGGGGATTGACCAACGCCAGAGGAAGGGAGCTCAGAAAACAAATCCCCAGCCTCCAGACCGCACTCCGGGCCGGTTCCGGAGAACTCCTCTTCAGGTATCGGCTCAGGCCCAAGCGAGGAAGGCGAAGGATATCCTCGCATAAAAAAACCGCCAGCACGAAAAAATATATCGGCCAAAGCCCCTCGCTGTTCACCCAGAGCAAAAGCAAAAGGGGCAGCAGAGATAGGACATATTTCTTGCCCTGCTGATATTTATCAAGCAGGAATATTTCCAGGGCCAGGAAGAAAAAAGTCAATAGCTCGGGCCTGAGCTTCATCCGGTCGGCTCCCGCGAGCAGGGAAACCAGGGCCAGCAAGATGATGAAGAAATATTTCTTGCCGTTATAGCCGGGGCCGAGTACCAGAGCCCAGGTGATGGCGCTGAGCAAAGCGCCGAACAGGATCATGCCGCTATAGCCGGAAAAGCGATAAAGAACATATATGATCAGTTGGAACAACCATTGGGAATCAATCCATTCCTTGCCCGCCACGGTAAAGGAATAGATATCCTTTTGAGGCACCTGATGGGTCGTCCAGATAATTTGCCCGGTCGTGAGGTGCCAGAAGATGTCCGTATCCGTCAGCGTGTGCAAATTAAGGAGGAAGGCAAGAATAATGATACCGGATAGGCATAACCAGGATAAAATTTTGTCCCTTTGGGGTCTGCGGGTTGGAGGTTGTTTCAATAAATTACTTTCGGCGGCACTGAGCCCGGCCGGAGGTTGCTTGCTTAGGTTTTTCGTTTTGGCCTTCTTCTTAGCCATGCCGGGGAAACCTTATCTCATTTTCTCGAAGCGTTTTAATGCCTGGGAGAGCTCCGCCTCCTGGGGCTTGAACATTGGCGGGTTCATCCGGTAAATCTCCCCGCACTTTTGCCATTGCTCAGAAGCGTTCGGGCTTTTCAGGATCAG
>CAIUDS010000255.1 GCA_903897985.1 uncultured delta proteobacterium | reverse complement strand
GCATGATATAGCCGTCCTGCTTGCCGCCCAGGCCGATGATGATGTTCCTTAGCGCCTGCGCGCAGAAGTCCATCACCCATTTCATCTCGATATTTTTCGGGTCTATATCGAGCCGTTTCAATTTTTTCTCGGCCAGGGTCTTGTCATCGTAGTTGCACTCGTGCTGGTAGCGCGAGGTGAGCGCGACCATGGCCAGGTTATGGGCGTTGGTGACCCGGTCAATGTCCCCGGTCAGGCCCAGCGAGAAGGCGTTGAGCGGGATGCACTGCGAGATGCCGCCCCCGGCCGCGCTGCCCTTGATGTTGAAGGTGGGGCCGCCCGAGGGCTGGCGGATGGCGCCGGTCACGCTTATCTTCCGTTTGGCCAGACCCTCGACCAGGCCCATGGCCGAGGTGGTCTTGCCCTCGCCCAGCGGCGTCGGCGTGATCGCGGTGACATCAATATACTTGGCGTCCGGTTTGTTCTTCAGACGCTCAAGCACCTTCATGTAGGCCACTTTGCCGTAATAATGGCCATAGGGAAGAATCTCTTCCTTTTTCAGGCCCAGGCCCTCGCCCAGTTCGTAGATGGTTTTGAGGTCGCTCAATTCCACGGCCTCGGAAATCTGCCAGTCCGCCATCTTGGTGGGATCCAGTTTCGGCTTTTTCATTGCAATCCTCCTTTTGACTTCTTTTGGATGCCTTCTTACTTCAGGTTGCTTTTACTTAAAGTTGCGTTCAAAAAACCCGGCCTTTATTTTCAACCGCCCGGCCGAACCGTGTCCCGTTGGCTGGTCTTCCGCCGGGTGGAATTTTCCGAATACCGAAAATATATAACACAACTCGGAAATAAATGCAAGAATTTTCTGCCTATAAATTTTGACCGGGTTCTATCCCGGATGGAGCCATTGATAGGCCGAAAAAATGGCCTCGCCCGCGGAATGTTTGGGCTTGAAGCCCAGGATGCGTTTGGCCTTCTCAATCGAATAGTCCCCGCCCACCAGGGCGAACCGCACCAGCTCCGGCGGCGTCGAGATCAAATCGTATTTCTCCACCAGTTTGACCCCGAACTCCACCAGCCCCGCGGGAATGATGAGCGGCCGCGAGCGCGAGCCGGCCAGCTTGATCACCTCGCGCAAAACCTCCAAATAGGTCCCGGTCCGCTCGGCCTGGATATTAAAGGCCTCGCCGTCCGCCTCCTTCCCCTTGCCGCAGAAGAAAAATCCCTGCGCCGCGTCCTCCCCGCTCACGCAGGCCCAGAGCGCTTTGGGGAAGCCCGGCACCGGCACCGGCAGTCCATAATGGATCAAGCGGAACATGGTAAGCATGGATTTCTCGTGCCAGAAGCCCGGGCCGAAGATCATGGGCATGCGCGGGAACGCCGCTTCAATCTTGTGTTTCTCCCGGGCTTCCATCAGCCGCTGCTCAACTTCCCATTTGTTCCGGCTGTAAATTCCGGTGAAGCGTTTCTCGGATTCCTCGCGCACCGGGAATTCGGTGTGGACGCCGTAGATTTCGATAGTGGATGCGAATACGATCCGCCGGCCGCCATATTTGAGCAATCCCTCGAGCACGCTGAGCGTGCCGCCGACATTGAGTTCCCAGAAACCCTGGTCGGAAAGCCGGGCCTGGGGCATGTTCGCGGCCAGGTGATAGATGATCTCGCAGCCCTCGCAGGCCTTGACCACCAATTCCTTGTTGCGGATGTCCCCTTGGTGAAACTCGACCTTGTCCTTCAGGTCCTCCGGAGGCGGCTTCATGTCATAGACGCGGACCGAGATCCCTGCCTCCAGCAGCCGCTTCACCAGCGCCCGTCCCAACAACCCGCTCCCGCCCGTGACTAACTGCAAACTCATTTGCACCCCTATTCGTGGTGCGGACACTCCTGTCCGCAGACCTTTAAACTACTTCAGTCCCCAGCACGGTCTTCATCTGCCCCAGCGCCCACTTATGCGCCGCCATATCGAAACTGGCCACGCCGTCCTTATACACCCGCGTCCGGTAGTCCCGGTTCTGTAACTCCTCCACCGTGTAGAGCACGCAGATGTTGGTGCACACGCCTACCACCTCGACCAGGTCCGGCTTTTCCTTGGCCAAAATTTTATCGAGCCGGGTCCCGTAAAACGCCGAATATCTTTTCTTGGGAAGATAGATCTCGCGTTTCGTGAGGCCCGAGAGTTCGCTGATGACTTTGGTCTCTGGAGACCCCTTGATGCAATGGGGCGGGAACTTCTTGAACTCGAGGTCATGCGGGTCGTGGTTGTCCGCGATGAACACCACCAAATCACCGGTCCTCCCATAAGCCTGGACCTTTTTCCTCGCCATCGGGATGATCCGCTCCGACTGCGGTCCGCAATAAAGCGCATACCGCCTCCGCAAAAACCCCTCCAGCATGTCCGTAACCAATAATACCTTCTTCATGGAGTCCCTCCTTGAAATGGTCCATCTTATTTTTTAGATGCATTTGATGGGCATGTCAACCACCGGGCTTCACCAATGCGCATGCCTGCGCTTGGGCTTCATTTGATAAAAATTGTCCACTCGATCATAATAGCCGGAAGGAAGCTGGAGATCATGTCTAATGCAACCATAAATCTGGAATTGGGGCCATCCATTCAAAAGGCGGTTTCCTACTATTGGAAAACCCGGGCCGCCCAAAAACGGAGACAGAAGAGCGACGGCAAAACGGATCAGGGGTCGCGGAGTGCGGTAACCGGAGGGGCGCAAATGGACGGCTTTATCAATTGAATCGGAATGCTCATGCGGCCTATCAAACCGCTTGACGATGAAGAGCGATTGGCTTACTCTAACGGGTAAGGAAACATTATATCAAATCCGAGTTTTGCGAAGGGCTTTAGCCAAGAGATCTTTTTCTAAATGGCGATCATGCAAAAAGCAAAGCAGTTGGGGCAATTTTTTACGCCGGAAGGGGTAGCGCGAACCCTGGTTCGGTGGGCGCTCCGCCAGCCAAAGGATCGGATGCTCGATCCTGCTTGCGGAGACGGAGAATTCCTATCGCTTCACCCCTATTCGGTCGGCATCGAGCTTGACGCCGAGCACGCGCTTCAGGCTCGCGCAAGATCAAGAGCCTCCTTGGTGCACCAGTCCGACTTCTTCCTCTGGGCGGAAAGAACTCATGAGCGGTTCGAGGCTTGCGTGGGGAACCCGCCCTTCATCCGATACCAAGGCTTCTCCGGCGAAATCCGCAAACGCGCCTTGGATCTTTCCGCGAAGGTCGGAGCCAATTTCTCTCAATTGACCTCTTCCTGGGCCCCTTTTATCGCCGGCGCCGCATCCTTATTGAACCCCGGCGGCCGGCTCGCTTTTGTCGTTCCGGCTGAAATCGGACATGCGACTTATTCATTGCCGCTGCTTCAGTCCTTGGCCGGAAATTTCAACCGAGTGCATATTATCGCCCTCCAGAAAAAGATTTTCCCGACCCTTTCCGAGGATGCCTGGCTGCTTTTCACCGAAGGCTTCGGGGGCAAAACCGATTGCATAGATCTGACGATTGCCGATTCATTTCAGGAATGGGAAAGTCCTCCGCGAGTCAACCGCCGAGTGTTACTAAAAGATTTGTTCAAAGCCAACGGAAGGCTGCGCCGATGGATTCTTCCGGAAGTTGTCCGGCACATTTATGAAGAACTTTCCTCCAACCGCGAAGTGCGGCGTGTGGCCGACCTTGCGGAAGTCGGGATCGGGTATGTCAGCGGTGGAAACGACTTTTTTCATCTCCGTCCTTCCCAGGCGAGAGAGATGGAAATTCCCGACCGATACTTGAGGATCGCGGTCAGAAAAGGTGAATATCTGCCGTCGAGTCCGCGCCTTACGCGAAGCCATGTCGAAGCATGGATTAAAAAGGACCAACCGGTTTTTTTGCTTTATCTCAAGGGCGCCGAACAATTGCCGGCAAAGCTCAGGAAATATCTTCGATCCGACGAGGCGCAGATGGTCAAGCTGAACTACAAATGCAGGGTTCGTCATCCATGGTATGTGGTTCCGGGCGTAATCGTTCCCCAAGGGTTGCTGTCTTATATGACCGGGAAAGTCAGCGCGCTGGTCGAAAACTCCGCGGGATGTGTGGCGACCAATTCCTTGCATACGGTCAATATGAAGAACCGTTGCGGATTCCAGGAACTGCAAAGAGGATGGTCTTCCTCGCTTTCAGCTTTAAGCCGCGAAGTGGAAGGTCATTCCCTGGGCGGAGGAATGCTCAAGCTCGAGCCGGGAGAGGTTCAACGGGTTCTAATGCCCCTCCCATCTCTCCGTCTGACTTCGGACCAGGCCTCGGCAATTGATGAAGGGATCGGTTTGATGCGCGCTTGGAGGCATTGTGCCTGAATCGCGGCAATCTGCGCCGGGCCGCTTGGGGGGAAGCGATCTCCGGGGCGCGGTCCAGAATTCCGGACCCAAGCCTGCTGATCATGCGTCAAGAGCCGCCAAAAAGAATTATTCGGAGAAGCTTTCCAACGAAGTGGCCAGGTATTTGGCTGCTCGACTGAGAGCCTTGGGGTTGGAGGGATGCCAGCCGGATGAAGTGGGAGGAAGGGAGCGGCAATTCGCCGGAGGCATTGGCGCGAAAAAGGTGGATGTCAGTTTTGCCACCGAGGAAGGAGGTCTCATCCTCGGCATCTCCATGAAATCTATCTGTTTCCCCGACTCACATACCGGCAATTATGCCAAGAACCTGACCAACCGAAGGGGGGATTTGCTTTCTGAATCCACTACTCTCCATCAGAGGTTTCCCTATGC
>CAIUDS010000254.1 GCA_903897985.1 uncultured delta proteobacterium | reverse complement strand
GCGAAAATTATCTTGTCTTCAGCGATTCAACAACTGCTTTCGCTGATTACACCGCAAAATTCCATCCTCGCCTTTATAAAAATGGTGTATTAACCCCAGTCCCTTGGTTGAAACTGGTTTGGGGCTTGAAGGACATCATTACTGACCAGCAAGGGATCTGGGCGATTTATCGAGATCATTATGACCGCTTCCAGGACCGGAAACTGGTTGAGCACGGCAAATTCCCGTTTTGGCTGGGCGAGAAGGTTGCCGCGGCTTCGGATGGGCGCAAGCTTCATCTGGTCGCTTTTAAAGGCGACAAATATTCCCTGTATCAGTTGGAAAACGGCACCCTGACCAAAGAACGGGATATCTCGTATGACAAACCGCCGGCGGCCGATTCCCTTTTCCGTTTTGCCCATAACCAGTTGTTTTTCGAGCAGGGCAAGCTCTGGCATTTTGTTTGCTGGAGACATCATTCCCGCCTTCGAATAATTGATGTTCCGTCCCTTTCAGACTGGATTGATCTTTCCCGAGATAAAGATCATCAGGCGGTTGCCGGATATGATCAGCAAGGCCTGGCTCTGGTCACCAGCGGTTCCATCAGGCCGAACCGGCAAGATCCGCAAAGCCACTGGTCAGCCCGAATGGACTTGACCCGGTTTGGAAGTGATGGCCGGGCCTATCCGACTGTCCATGGCTTTGATGACCTCGTATCGTATCTAGCGGCCGTCAGTTCGCACGATGCCCCGATGCTGATCTTCGCGCAAAGCATTCGTTTTGGAATTATCGAAATCATTGCTTTTGAAATGACGGATTCCGGTCCCGGACCGATTACAGTCCTCGCCAAATCTCCAGGTATCTTTGCTTTCAGCAAGGCCAGGGTGATCGGTTCCGTAGCCTTGACCCTTTGGATCCTCATCGTCGCTTACCTTTTGACGCGACTGATGGAAAATTACAAAACCTATGAGATCACCACGACCGACGGAAAGATTTATCATCTGGCTTCGCCTTTCGAGCGAAGTTTGGCAACCATCATTGACGGCCTGATTTTTTCCGTGCCGCAGACCTGCTTGGGATTTTATATGAGCAGCCGTTATCAGTATTCGTCTCCTTCAATGCTGAGCCTATTATGTATGGTTGCGGTTCCCGGTATTTCTTTGTTCCTGCAGTTGCCTTATTTTTCGCTCCTGGAAAGCAGCTCCGGTCAAACTCTTGGCAAGAAGCTCATGGGGATCATGGTGTTGGGAGAGGACGGCGAACCTTGCGGGATCTGGAGAGCGATGGTTCGGACTTACTACCGGCTCTGTGATGCACAGATCATTGGCATTATCAGGCTCTGGTATATTGGCACGACCGACGAGTGGCAGCGCATGGGAGATGTCCGCGCCCGGACCGTGGTGGTCAAAAAGCCGAGCGCTTGAAGTGTTGGCAGGCAAGAGTGCCTGCCGCCCTGAACGGGCGACCTGCCGGTCGCCCCTACATGGCTCTAGCGCGTGGCGAGCGCGTGCACGATCCCGGCATAGACCACTTTCAAGACGGTGGCTGCGGAGATGCCTTTGGCCGCGGAGAAGAGCGAGACGGTCTTGACGGGGCCGGGCACGCAGGAGATTTCCGCGGTCCAGTCGGACTCGCGGCCTTGCGCCAGGGCGCGCATCGAGAACCGATAAGTCTGTCCATTCGTCAGGTTGGGGATTTGGTAACGATGGCCCGGGCCGATTTTCGCAACCTGCCAATTAGTCTCCAGGACAGGCTCTGCCTGCTTCCAATGGATTTCATAGCCGGTCACGCGGTCGTCCCTCGGCGGATCCCAGACCAGGCCCGCGGCGCCGTCAATGGGATTGGCCAGGAACGCGGTGGGCGCGGGCAGGGGCGCGGCGCTCATCATGCGCTCTTCTTTTTCCCGGGCCGCGATCAGGCTGAGCAGGTCGTCGCGCACGGTCGCGTCAATGCCCTCCGGGGTTTTGAGATAGATAAGTCCGAACGGATAGAAGAAGGCGGCGAGGTTTTGTTCGAGTTCCGCGGGCGGCCGGTCGCCGGCATAGGGCGCGAGCAGGAGCGAGAATTTTTCCTCGGCGCCGTTATAGCTGGGCCCGTTGGGCCGGAGCGCGGCGCTGGCCAGGGTGGAAATTTCGGTCCCGGCGCCGTTCCCGCCCAGGTGCGAGTAGTCGAACTGTTTTCCGTAGTAGGACCCGAAGGGATTGAGTTGGAGATGTTGGACGCCGGCGATTTCGCGCAGACGCATGGGGCAGAACGCCAGGCTCGCGAGCGATTCCGCGCTTTCCGCGAGCGCCAGGCCGAGTTTGCCATTGCTGACCGCGACCCATCCCGCGGTGACCTGGTGGTTGAACGCGTCAAGGTTTTTGTTTTTCGGATTGATCCGGCCGTAATTCAAGTCGTAAAAAGAGGTGATGCCCAGATAGTTATGCTTCCAGACCCGGAGCGGCTTTTCCGCGGGCGCGGTCAGGGCCAGTTTCAACTGGAAGGGCGCGACCTCCACCCATTTCAAATCCAGATAGCGCCGAAGCTTTTGCTGAAGGTTATGGAGGATGTCCTGCGGCAGGGTGTAGGCATAATCCGCGTCCACCTCCACCAGCACATAGGGCAGGTCGTCAAACGCCGTAAAGGTATAGCTGAAAGCGCTTTCATAATTCCCGCTCTCCACCTTCATCGGGATTTTGGTTTTGAGCCGGGCCCGCTGAAGCCCGTCCCAGCTTTCCGAAGCCAGGTCGTCAAAGGCATAGCCGCTGGCGAGCCAGACCCGGTCCTTGTTATTCACCCGGTAGGCGATGAAGGGCTTGAGAAAATCTTGTCCGCCCACCGGCTGGCCCTGAAAGTTCAAGCCCTCGATCCCGGCAGTTTCCGAGAGTTTCAGCTCGATCCATTCATTTTTGAGATTCTTCATTATGCCGGAACCAGCCGAAGCGGTCCTGGCTGCCGGATAGACCTGATAGGTTCTGCGCTCTTCGCCGGAAAGCTCCGCGACAAAGATCAACTCCCCGGCCATGCTTCCGTCATACATTTTTTTCAAATTTACCAGCGAAGCCTTCACCGGCTTGCCTTCGCTCTTAAGCTCCACCGCCTCCACGCCTTGGGGCAGGATCAAGGGAATCCGCGCGATCATTTTCGCCGGCGCGGGTTTGGCCTCTTTGCCGCGCGGGAAATTGTAAAGCTCGAATACATAGAGCGCATCCTTGCCGGGCTTTGACTGGCTCTTGATAATAGCCGCTTCATCCTTCTCCGCTTTGGCCGCAATCGCGCGCGCCTTGCCGATGATCATTTCCGCCTTGGCCTGCCGTTCCTCGTTGATGATGGGCGTGCTCATGCCGAAGTGGGTGGTGCTCAAGCCCACCAGGCGGTAAAAAAACGACGACTCCTTTCCCTCCCAGAGCCTTTGGCTCACTTGGTCCGCCATCGGTTTGGGTGCCCTTTTCCCAAGCGCCATGGCGCGGTAGGAGAACAGGCGGGACTGCTCGAGGCTGGTCCAGTTGTTGAGGCTGTGATATTTTTCCGCCCAGGAGTAGTTGCCGTTATAGGCGCCGTCGGCCAGGTCCTGCCGCACCAGGATTTCCGCTGAGGGCGGATGCTTTTTCAGATATTCCGAGGGCACGGTGAAATCGGCCCACGGATATTTGTTGACCGCGGCGATGTATTCGATCAGGCCGCCGGTATTGGGGAACCAGCTTAAACCTTTGGGCATCTTGATCGGGAGCCAGGTCTCGGCGTCCGCGTCAAAGTTGATGTGGATACAAAGGTCGGACTTGACCTTGCCCGAGGTCTGGAGCTTGCGCAAGTCCAGCATCCATTTTTCCAGCGAGGTGTAATTGAGCAGGTCCCCGGGCGAGACCGCGGGGAAAACGATGATCGGCTTTTCCTCCGGGACGCTCCTAAACCAGAACGGATTGAATCTGGTCTCGGGCGGAAGCGCCGGGATAAAAGGGCTGATGGAGTCGAAGGCAATGCTGGAATAATAAACGATCATCCCCTGCACTCCCTCCTCCAGGAAAATCCGGTTCTGGCCCGTGGTGTACATGCCTTCCTGCGAACGATAGATCGGAGTATATTTGCCAAACAACTGCTTCATGCCCGAGCCATAAGGGTTTTCCATGGACCACGCCACCGCGGTCCGAAATTCTTCCTCTGTCGCGGCATGGTTCGCGCCGTTGTTGAAGGGACCGGGCAGGACCTCGTCCCGACCCGAGGCCACCCGCTCGCGGATGCCGGTGATGATGTCCGGCGCGTATTGCGGAATGATCACCTGGAAGGTCCAGTAATTATCGCCTTCCCAATAGCCGCGCGCCTTCTGACCCTGGGCATTGGCCTCATTCAGCATCTTCAGGATGGCGCGCACCAGCCGGATGTCGGTGCCGAACCCGGCCTCGTCCGGCGTGTCCCCCCGCCAGGAATGATAGAAGCTGGTGTGGAACCCGAGCATGACATAGACCTTGTAGGGGCATGGCTCCGGCGCCGGTTTTGCCCCGGCCGATCCCGACCCGACCAGAACCACCGCAATTAGAATCCCGAAAACCTTACCGCGCCAATTACTCCTCATCTCCGCCTCCTAATTATTCTCGCCCCTACCATATCAAGTCCCGGTCAAATTGCCAAACCCAGGCGCTTTTTTTGCCCGCGCCCGGTTCGGGACCGCGAGCTTTGGGCAACAAGCCCTCAAGACCTGACCCAATGTAGGCAAGACCGCTTGTAAATTTTTTGCGATCAACCGGTCGTCCACCGGATTGGAGTTGTCGGTGAGGAGGATGGAGAAGGGAAGCAATTTAATGATAAACACGACGGACACAACGTTCACGACGCAGTTCCGGAGGGGGTGTTGGAGGAAATAATTCGATTATCCACAAATAAACACGGCTCGACGGTCTTCGACCCTGCCCTCGGCCATGAGCTACCCTCGGCCTGAGCTCGGGTCGAAGGCGGGCCGAATGGAGGCTCGACTCGACTGAGCTCGCAGAAGTCAGACCCGAAGGGAGCTCGCCGAAGTCAGATTAACGCCGATTAGATTACAATTTATCTTGTCCCAATCGGTGTAATCGGTGGATGGATTTTCTGCGGCCGCCGGCGAGGATGTGCTAAGATTTCAAAGAGCTAAGATGATGGTGAAAACTTTTCCGGACCAGCCTGCAAATTGCTGCGATAATGTCTAATGTCGAGGGCCTGTTGCCCAAATGGTTTTTGTGGTGCAGGCATCTTGCCTGCCATTACAAAATTCAATAAAATCCGCAGGCTGGAAGCCTGCGCCACAATAGCAAAAAATGAAAGTATATGGCATTTTTATTTGGGCAACAGGCCCTCAAGGTTTGACCCCTCTGTCATCCATGAATAAAGTGGATTCGGGAGTTATTTATGCCCCCATCCGACCGAAGAACCGCCAAAATCAGATCGGATTGTGTATCCATGTTTTGATGCCCACTTCTTTCCCGCCGCTTCTAATATGCTATTGCCACAGTTAAGATAATCTTCAGCCATACTGCTGTTTCCGTAGGCTTCCAGAGCTTCAACTAATACCGCTTCTGTTCCGACTTCTCCCCGCTTGATAAAAAACTTATGGGCTCCAGCTATCAGATCCAATTTCTTATCTTTAAATATGGCAAGCAGTTGTTCTACCGCGCGGGGATTATTAATCTGTCCAAGAGCCCCTGCCGCAGAGCCCCTAACCGCGGATGCTTTATCCGAGAGTGTGACAATGAGTGGCTCCACTGCACGCGAATCTTCTATATTACCAAGAGCCGTTGCAGCTCCTTCTCTAACCTTTGAATCCGGATCCTTGAGCGCGGCAATGAACGGTTCAACAACCCTGGGGTCATTGAATCTTGCCAGAGCGTCTGCGGCGGTTCCGCGAACAAAATAATCTTTATCTCCGAGCGCGGCAATCAGTGGTTCCACTGCACGCGAATCTTTTATATAACCAAGAACCCCTGCAGCGGCTTCTCGAACCTTTGGATCCGGATCCCTGAGCGCGGCAATCAGTGGTTCCACTATGGCTGAATCATGCGCATAGTAAATGCCCAGTGCCGTTACAGCTTTTAGTCTAATAGCATCATTGGGAGATTTTAATTGGGCAAGATATTGTTTAAGTAATTTTTCAGCTTGGTGCTGATTACAATTTGCTGAAATAAGAACTATAAAAACCGCAATTGCATAAAATATCTTGTTGCGATACATAAAATTTGTCATCTGCATACCTCCTTAGTCATGATCAGTATAAACCCTGGGGGTCTAAGGTTTAAACTTAAGGTCATGCTTGAGCCCTTGTGTTCAGCCCCAGGCCTGAAGAGTTTGCCCGGTTTTCAAGATTTTATCGTCCCGCCCCATTCTGCCTGCTCCTTCCTGAATTCGCCCCACCCACCTGACCTTTTAACTGCGCGGATATTAGCGCACATATTAAAGTCGCTGTCAAGTCCGGAGCAGGTGTTAGTGGGTAGTGGTCAGTGGTTAGTTGAATTCCCGAATTCCAAGCTCTGCATCCGAATTCTCCGCGTTCTCTGCGCCCTGCGGTTAAGATTCTGAGTCGGTCAAGGGCCATGCCCTTGTTTGGGCTAGCCAAACAAAAGTGCAATTTTTGCATAGCTTTGTAATCCATTGAATTATAAGGGGAAAAATTATTTTTCCATTTTTCGTTTGGGGTAGGTTGACAAATCTGTATCAGAGGTGAAGGGGTGAAAGGTTGAAAGTTGAAGAGTAAATTCAACGGCTTACAGCCGATTTTAGGATGAAAAAGCGATGTGCCATTTTTCCTATATATAGGGGGAGCTTGCGTTTTTCAACGCAAGGCTCCGTTCTAAAGTTTTAAGGTTTTGAGGTTTTAAAGTTATGGTGCCCGGAAGGGAGGTGATCGCCAGCTCGGGCTTTGATTCCCAACCTTGAAACCTTTAAACTTGAAACCTTGAAACCTTGAAACAAGGTTCTTTCAACATGTTCAATCCCCAATTACGGGGAGCGACCCTGCCGCGAGTTCGCACCTGGGAAGGGAATGGGGATTTGGGAATTGGGATTTGGGAAATTGCAAACCCCCAACCCCCAACCCCTAATTCCCAGCCCCCGGGGCTTGCGCACGGCGGTCAACGAATCCGAAGCGGGCCCAACATTTGACAACAAACCTGATGCCCCCGGCAATGCGAGCGGTTCTTTCTCAATTGCGTCCCACGGCAAGGGCGAAGCCCTTGACCTCGTTGAGGGCAAAAACCTTGGCTCCAGAATTATCTGCGTTAATCTGTGTTAATCGGTGGATGATT
>CAIUDS010000253.1 GCA_903897985.1 uncultured delta proteobacterium | reverse complement strand
GTGGTCGGCTTGTCCTCCGTAGTCCCGCCTTAAAGGGGGACGAAGGAGGATGGTCAGAAAGAAGTTTGCGAACCTGCGAGAAGCGAGTAAGCGATTGAATCTTAAGGAATCGCGCCTGATCCTGTCACGCTTGAGGAAGCGAGACAGGACGCACATCCAGAAGCTCGCATGAAGTTGAACGCAAGTAAGAGTGCCTGCGGCCCCTGGAAGAGCATGCGCAGAGCTGAATCTTAAGGTATCGCGGCGGCAAGGCGCTCGCACCTTCGGAGCCAGGGAGGAGCGCCGGGCCGTTTAAGTTGTTCAAGGCGGTTCAAGATGGTCCAAGCCCGGCCGGGAACCGATGAGCGGTTTTCTTGTCTAATCAGGCATCCCACCAGGCCAAGCACGGGGGCAAGTTGCTGGCAGGGCAAAGTTCTGTTACTCTAGTCCAGGGTTATTTTAATGATGAAGTCCGCGATCAAAGGGGCCGGTATCATTATCGGCCTTTTCCTTATGGCTTGGGCGCCGGTTCGGGCCGATTCCGTGATAGTGGAAGCGGTCCGGATCTCGGGGCTGCGGGCCTTGGAAGAATCCGCCATCCGGGACTATATCGAGTTGAAGGCCGGGGACGAATACTCGCCGGATACGGTCAGTTCGGATATCAAGCGGATTTACGCCTCCGGGTTGGTGGACGATGTCAAGGCCGATAAAACCAAGGTTCCGGGCAAACCCGGCGCGGTGATCGTGACCTATATCATCACCGAGCGCTGGATGGTGCGGGAAGTGAAGTTCGAGGGCAACAAGAAGATCAGCAAGGACGATATCGGGCCGCTGGTGAGCATCCCGGCGCATAGTGTTTTCGACCCGACCAAGCTGGCGGAGGCGGAGGAAAAAATTCGGCAGGAATATGCGGGCAAGGGCATGTTTTTGACGCGGGTGGACGCGCGGGTGGATGAGGTGCAAGAAGGGGTGGTGGACATAATTTTTGAAATCGAGGAACAGCCGAAACCGCCGGTTTCCAAAGTCAGTATTTACGGGAACGAAAAAGTTAAGATCCGGGAGCTTCGGAAGATCATGGTTACCAAGCAGGAATGGTATCTGTTCACCTCGAGCAAGTTCCAGGAGGACCTCTTGGAGGAAGACCTATACCGGCTTTACAGTTATTATCTGGACAAGGGATTTCTGGAAGCCAAAATCCAGCCGCCCGAGGCCTACCTGGACCCGGACACCAGTCGGGTGTCGGTTTCGGTTTTCCTTGCCGAAGGCCACCAGTACCGGGTGGCGCAGGTGCGGATTCAAGGCGACCTGGTGGCGCCGGAAGCGGAGCTCCGGCAAGGGTTGATCCTGAAGGAAGGCGATTTCTACAGCGAGAGCAAGCTGCGGCGGGATATGCAATATCTGACGGATTATTACAGCAACCTGGGCTATCACTTGGTTGAGGTCAACCGGGGGCTGTACCCGGACCCGAAGCTCCGGCTGGTCTATGTCGTCTATCAGATCCGGAAGGGCACCAAGATTTACCTGGACCGGATCGAGGTCAAGGGGAACGAGCGGACCCTGGACCCGGTGGTGCGGCGGGAGTTGGCGGTTCGGGAAGGATACCTTTATTCGGACGAGCAGGTGCGCCGGAGCAAGGACCGGCTGATGCGGCTGGGATATTTCGATTCGGTGGATACCTTTGACCGGCCCGGCGAGGCCCCGGACCGGATGGGCCTCGAAATCGGGGTTAAGGAAGGCCAAAGCGGGACGCTCATGGCCGGCGCCGGATACAGTTCCCTCGAGCAGATCTTCTTCAATCTCCAGTATCAGCAGCGCAATTTCCTGGGCCGCGGCTGGGACTTCAACGCCAATTTCCGGAGCAGCTCTTTTACCCAGGACTATCTGCTCGATTTCCAGGACCCCTATTTCCTGGAAAGCCCTTGGCACCTGGGAATCAGCGTCTATTATTATGTGGATCAGCTTTATTATTTCAATCAACTCCGAGAAGGCGGAAGCATTACCGGCGGCCGCAAAATCCCCCACACCGAATACTCCTATTTCTACCTGACTTATAGCTATAGCATCGAAAACCTGGAAAATTTTTCCTCCAGCAATGAAATCTACCGCTTGCAGCCGATTGACGCTCCCATCTCCAGCATCACCGCCAGTCTGAAGCGAAACGCCCTGAACAACTATATGGACCCCACCAAGGGAACCTATATGACCTCCAGCCTGCAATAT
>CAIUDS010000252.1 GCA_903897985.1 uncultured delta proteobacterium | reverse complement strand
CGCGCGCGAAGCCGGGATCAAGGATATTGCCTATGGCGGGATCGCGTCCGAGAACAGCGCGCCAAAATTTTCCCTGTCCCCGGTCAGCATGACCAGCGGAGGCGCGGTCGAGCGCCGCGAGCCTCGGCCCCAGCTGTTCCTGCAAACCCCGACCCAACTGGTGATCAACCTGCTCCGAAACGACCCGGCTTTTTCCGGCTCGCGGATTTACCCGATCCGGCAGGGCGCGGTGGTCCAGGGCCAAGGCGCGGTCTACCGGATCACTATATCCGACCATAATTTCATCGTTGCGCTCAAGCTTATCTCCCAGAAAAAATCCCTGCCCGGGACCATTACCGAGGCGGAGAAATCCTTCGGCCTGGAAATCGAGAAGCTGCCCAGCCCGCTGACAACTTCGCCCTGATTCGATCCTTCGGCCGCGTTACGCTTGCCTCGCCGGGGCTTTGCCCGCGGCGTTCCTGCCAAAGCAGTTGCATAAAAGAGTTAATTTGATATTATGGCAGGAAGCCAAAGGAGAAGTTCCATGGAAAATCCCAATAACTGGTTCCAGATCCTCTACCAATACGGCTTGGGCGGGTTGTTCTTCCTGGTCACGCTCGTGCTTTGCTTCAAGGAAAAGGGCGCTTCGCTCGACCACCCGGAAGACCGCTGGATGCTCAAAGTTTTGATCGGAGGATATTTCGGATACCTGATCGTTCACAGTCTCTGGGCTTACCTGGCGCGTTTCTAATCTCGGGGCAAGGAGAGGAACATGGGTCATTACGCGGGCACGAGACTTGATTACATTGTCATCGTCGCTTATTTCATCATTGCGCTTCTCTACGGAAGCTTCTTCGCCAAATACACGAAGTCCACCAAGGACTTCTTTTTCAGCGCGCAGCGTTTCAGTTGGTGGCTGATCGGGATCAGTTGCATCGCCACCACGGTGGGCGCTTACAGTTTCGTCAAGTATTCCGAGGCCGGGTACAATTACGGCTTGAGCAGCACCCAGGCCTATTTGAATGACTGGTTTTTGATGCCGCTGTTTTTGCTCGGCTGGGTCCCGATCATTTATTTCTCGAGGGTGACCTCGATCCCGGAATTTTTCGAGCGCCGGTTTTCCCGGGCCACGCGCGTGGCCGGGGTAATCGTGCTGCTGATTTACCTGTGCAGCAACATCGGGTTCAATTTCTACACCCTGGGCGTGGCTTTCCATGCCCTGCTGGGATGGGACATCTTCTACGGCACCCTGGCGGCCGCGGTCATCACCGGCATTTATACCGCCTTTGGCGGCCAGACCGCGGTGATCATGAACGACCTGATGCAGGGGATCCTACTCTTGGTCGCCGGGTTCACGCTTTTTTTCCTGGGCATCCATTTCCTGGGCGGATGGGAAGTTTTCTGGCACGCCCTGCCGCTAACGCACCGGCTCCCGTTCAGCGGCTTCAACAAACCCGCTGAATTCCCGATGGTGGGAATTTTCTGGCAGGACGGCATGGCCAATTCCATGGCCTATTATTTCATGAACCAGGGCCTGATGATGCGGTTCCTGGCCGCGAAGAGCGTGCGGGAGGGAAGGAAAGCCGCGATTTTCACCGTGCTCTTGCTGATGCCCCTGGGGGCGATTGCGGTGTCGAACGCCGGGTGGCTGGGCAAGGCCATGGTGGTCACGGGCCTGCTGCCGGAAAGCGTGAAAGCCACGGATATTTTCGTGAGGGTTTCCGAACTGGTGGCCATGCCCGGGGTGTTCGGTCTGATCATGGCGGCGCTGACCGCGGCGATGATGAGCACGGCGGACGCCTACATCAACGGCGTTTCCGCGATCATGGTCAACGATGTCTGGAGACCATTTCTGGCCAAGAACCGGACCGACAAATATTATCTGACCGTGGCCCGCGTGTTCGCCCTGGTCGCCACCTTCATCGGCATCCTGCTCGTTCCCATTTTCATGCAGTTCAATTCCGTTTATCGCGCGCATGGCGCTTTCACCGCGGCGATCACGCCGCCCATGGTGGTCACGGTTATCCTCGGCATCCTCTGGAAAAGATTCACGGCCAAGGCCGCCTTCTCCACCCTCATCTTCGGCACCGCCGCCATGTTCCTGTCCCTCAACCACCATCTGTTCCCCTTTACCGTGGCGCCCTTTGCCGCGCTCCATGGCGTCGGCCCGGTCGGTTTCATCTGGATGCGGGCGTGCTATGGCCTGGTGGTTTGCACTATGATCGGAGTGGGGGTGTCCTATTTCACGGCGCCCCGGAAGGAAGAGGAAATCCAAGGCTTGATGGTCGCGAGCCTGCAAAAGGCCAAGGAGCTCTTCAAGGGCGGTAAGGTCAACGACCGGGAAAAAGGCCGGACCATCTCGCTGGAATTGAGGACCGCGGAAGTGAATGACGCCCTGATCCATCCGGACGATCTCATGGCCATGAAAACCGAGCCGGGCGATTTGATCTATGTCCAGGACCGGAGATGGTGGCTGGGGGGATTGAAATCGCTGCACAGCCGCGCGGCCTCGCCGGCGATGGAAGCCGAGGCCCAAAAACAGAAAGCGGAAAAAGGGGTGATCTTCCTGTCATCCAAAAATATCGAGATGGGGATGCTCAATGCCGGAGAAGTGGTAAGAGCGGAAAAGATCATGTAGTTGAACAGCCGTTTTTTGCGGCTAACTTAAATGGCAGAGATGAAGACCCGGGTATTTTTAATCAGGCACGGCGAGACGCTCTGGAACCGCGAGCAGAGGTGCCAGGGCTTCGCGGATGTGGACCTGTCGGACAAAGGCCTTGACCAGGCCCATCGGCTGGGAAGATATTTGGCCAAGCTCCTCTATCTTTCCGCGGTCTATTCCTCGGACCTGGTCCGGGCAAAAAAAACCGCGGAGATCATCGCGCAGAAACAACTGCTTACGGTCCAGACCGATCCCCGGCTGCGCGAGCTCAACCAGGGCGAGCTGGAGGGCAAGAACCTGATGAGCATGCTTGGGGATTACCCGGAGTTGCTGGAAAAATGGATGAGCATGCCTAAAGAGGTGACCATGCCCGGAGGGGAATCGCTGGTCCAGCTTCAAGCCCGCACCTGGCAGGCTTTCAGCGAGATCATCGAGCGGCATCGCGGAGACAGCATTGTCATCGTGGGCCACAACCTCTGCAATGTGACCATCCTGGGCAAACTCCTCGATCTGGACCTCAACCTGTTCCGCCGGCTTAAACAGCACAGCGCGGCCCTGAACGAGATTGAAATCGGACCGCGCGGACCGGTGATCTTGCGCTTGAATGACACCCATTTTCTGGATTAGGAATGCGGGCAGACGCGGGAGAATTCAGTTCCCGGTTCCCCGCTGGCTAACCGAGCAAACGAGAAGGAGTTGAGAAAGCGAATTTAATCAGCGTCTCGGGTCAGGGTCTCCACCGTTTTTCGGATTCGGGGATTGACCACCTGGTAGCAGACCTTTACCCCTTCCCTTCTCGCCTTAACAATCCCGTTCCGACGCAGAATGGCCAAGTGCTGGGAAACGGTGGACTGGGGCAACCCCAGCTTCTCCTGGATTTTGCTGACATTGCATTCGTCCTTGATCAGGCCCGCAACGATTTGGAGCCGGATGGGATGCGCAATCGCCTTCAAAATCTCGCTGATTTCCTCAAAATCTATCTTCTTGCTCATGATATAATCAATTTACCAAGATATTCTTCATTTGTCAATCATTATATCTGGATTTTTCCTATCCGGCCGAAATCGGGGTTGCGCCGGAACGCGATTTGCAATTGAAGAGAATTTCGGCTAGAAACATGGATAGCCTAAAATTGGGGGTGAATCATGAAAATCAGGGGTTTCTTGGGTATACTTGGGTGCCTGCTGTTATTTTTGCTTTCGGGGGTGACCATGGCGGCACAAGTTGAAAATGTGAACTATAAGGGCTGGAAATGCCTGAAGCTGAGCAACCAGAACACCGAGGCCTACCTGGCGCCGGAGATCGGGGGCCGGATCATTCAATACACCTATCAGGGGCATCCCTTTTTGTGGGTCAACAAGGCCTTTGAAGGCAAGGTTTATCCCCTCACCGAAAACAACAAGCTGGAGAACTGGAAGAGCTACGGCGGGGACAAGGTCTGGCCGGCTCCGCAGGGATGGGACGGCCCTGCCCAATGGCCGGGACCGGGCGATGATGTGCTGGACGCCCCTTTCAAGGCCGAAGTCCTGAAAAAATCCGGGGATTATGTGAAAGTGCGCATGACCAGTCCGGGCACGGGCGGCTACGCCGGCATCCAGTTCATAACCGAGGTGACCCTGTTCGACAATTCCAGCCGGGTCTATTTCAAGACCACCATGAAGAATGTGTCGAAAAAGGAAACCAACTGGGGCATCTGGCGGGTCACGCAGATGGATTTTTCCGGGCCGCCGCCTCAGACCTGGAACGATCAGGCGCGCCTGGTGATCCCGATGAACCCAAAGAGCATCTGGCCGGAGAAATACCATGCGATGTTCGGGCTGGCCGAGAGTTGGAACTGGCAGCCGGATTATCAGAAGAGCGAGATGATCGTGAAATACATGAACATGGTGGGCAAAATCGGGATGGACACCTACCAGGGCTGGGCCGCGATGGTGGATGAAAAGAGCGGGTTCACTTATGTCCAGCGTTTTGAGACCTTCCCCGGCGCGCCTTATCCGGACAATAGCAGCGTCTATGTCTGGGTCGCGGGCAAAGGGGAGTTCATCCACAAGCATAAATTTTACACGGAGGCCGACAACCCGGACAACCCGGACGGAAGGTTCATCGAAATGGAAATCGTGGGGCCATATCGCAGGCTGAAGCCGGGAGAGAGCTATTCCCTTTATACCAGTTGGGAAGCAATCAAGGGGGATTTAAAATCGGTTGCGAGATTGGAATCCGGATATCTTCCGCCGCCGGCGACGGAATAGGACCGCGATTTGCGTTTTTCGGGAATTTTTTGTAAAAATATAGGAATCGCTTTTAAGGAGTAGGCTAATGAAAAAGTGGGTTTGGATCGCGGCAATGGGATTCTTTTTTAGTCTCGGTCTTTCCGCAAAGATGTCCAGGGACTATGACCCGGTCGTGGTTGCCGGCAGCCATCTGCCCGCGGTCAACAAGGCGCTGCCGGGCGAGCTCCGGCTCTTTGCTTTTCAGGGCGGGGGCTTTCAGCCAATTGTCTACCAGATAGATGAGCGCTACCAGGAAATGCTTTATTGGCACAAGGGCAGACGAAGGAATGTGCTGGTCTATGCGTTGAATGTCGGCGAAAAGGTCAAGGCGGATCCCGATCCCACTTTTGACAGTGACGACGAACTGGCGTTCATGGCTGCGGACTCGGGCGACCAGGCTCCGGCCGGAGCCTGGCCCGCGGGCGCGGAGGTCTGTCAGGAAATCAAGGTAAGGGACCCGGACGGCGGCGGCAGCGGCTATGCCTATTTGTGCCGGTTTAAAAATTCGCCCCCGGCGCTGGACCGGTCCTATATCAGTATTTCCGGGTCCAACAAGCTGATTACCGCCAAGAGCTATCAGCTCGGCTATTCCGATCATGAACTGTTTTTCGATCAATTGCAGTTGCCCTCCGGAGGGCAGTGGAGCCCGAACCTGGTGGACCGTTTCAAGATCAATATCGAGGTCCAGGCGGCCTTTGGCATGATTCCCTATCAGCTGTCCAATTTGGATACCCGCGCCGAACTGCGCGGCTATCGGGTCGGACCGGTCCGGGTCATCAAGGAAGTGGTCTCCATCACCGAAGGCTGGCCGCATGTCTTCAACCGCCTGTTGCATCAGATTTATTTTTATCCCTACCATATGGAGTGGGATATGGAAGTCCGGGCGCCCGTGGTGTGGGACGATATTCACGAATTCGATTATTCCCTGGCGCTGGACATGTCCCCCGCGGTTGAAGGGTCTAAATTGGTGACCGAGAAAAATCCGGTGCCGGTGACGGTTGACGGCGTGTACGATCCGGAGGAAACGGCTCTGAATTATGGTCCTCAGCAATGGATAGCCATGAGCACCCAATGGGGCTCCATTTACAGCCACCTCGCGTTTCCCGACCAGGCCAAGGATCTCTATCCCGACCTTTACTATGTGGACATGGCGCAAAAGCCGGACACGCCGGAAAAATATTTCGGCATGTTTGGAAAATGGGGATACAAAGTCAAGAATGTTCAGAAGACCGGAAGAAGGCCGGTGCTTTTCCGGCTGGATTATTTCTTCTCGCCCGAAAGTTACCAGGCCGGCTCGGAGAAAAACCTGGTGGGCATTTACACCAATCCCCTGAAAGTGGAAATGGATCACAGCCAGAGTTCCGCCATGGTGAAAAGCCCGCCGGCCACGGAGGAAAAACGGAGCCCGAGTGATCAGCCCATTGCCAGCCAGGCGATGAAGGAATCGGTCAAACAGGGAACCTGGTCTATATATCCCAATTTAATACTGGATCCCTCTAATACCGGCTACGGCGGAGGTCTGGGCTATTCCAACGCCGATATGTTCAAGGCCGGAGTCGGTTTTGACATCTCCACCATTATCACCACCCGAAACTACTATGACCTCAGCATCTCTTTCAGCAAACTCCAGTTCATACCTTGGGTGGATACCCTGGAGGTTTCCGCGGCGCTCCAGCAATTTCCGAGTCAAACTTTTTACGGGATCGGAAACGAGTCGGAATTGGACGACGCGGCGCTCTACTGGTGGACCAGGAACCAGGCCACCATTAAAGTCGAAAAACGATTCCTGGATCACTATGGGGCCAACCTCAGCCTTTTCTACAAGGACACCACCATTAAGGCCGGCCAGCAGCCGCTGGAAGGAACCCAGGTGGGCCAGCCCAGCTTTGAAAAACATTACGGCTTTTGGGATGAACTGGAGGATTCGGAAAGATGGGGCGGACCGCTGTATGGACGGGACGGCGGCATGACCAATGGCCTTACCCTTTCTCTTTTCCGCGACATGCGTGACGACTGGCAGGTGCCGCACCGCGGCGACTATGAAGCGATCAGCGTCACCCGGGTCGGGCCCGAAATGGCGAGCGATTACGACTACACCAAACTCTCGATCGACCTGCGCAAATATTTCGAGCCGAGCTGGCTCCAGAACCTGCCCATGGACAACTGGTTCAGCTCCGACCGCACTTTATGGGGCAAATTCTTCGGGCCGGAAAAGCACCGGAGTGTGGACTTCTGGGTCGGCGCCACCCATACCTTTTCCCGCGAGTTTGACTACTATCATCAAACCGTGCAGGATGTGCCGTTTTATGAACTGAGCGCCGTGGGCGGAGGCTCCAACAACCGCGGTTTTTACGGGAACCGATTCGTGGATAATGACGCCTTTTCGGTGAGCGCGGAATACCGCTGGCAATATTGGCGCTGGTTTGACGCCGCGGTGTTTGTGGACAGCGGCATGGTGATGCCGGACATGTTTGACGGGGAGAACTGGAATGGCGTCTGGCATACCAGCTACGGCGCCGGCTTCCGCGCCCATGTCCCGCCCGGAGTCACTATCGTCTTTGATTTTTCCTTCAGCCCGGATGTGCCCGGAGGAATGCTTACCCAGGGCTGGGTCTTCTAAGCTCTTGATACTGATCATCGAGCGCCTCATCCATCGCGGCTTGGGCCTGGCTCGGGTTTCCGGCAAGGCGGTCTTTGTCCCCGCCGTCATCCCCGGCGAAACCGTCGAATGCGAGCTGGTTGAGGACCGGCCCACTTATGCCCGGGCCCGGCTGGTCAAACTGGCGCAGGCCTCGCCCCGCCGCATTCAGCCGCAATGCCCTTGCTTCCCGGACTGCGGCGGCTGCCAGCTCGCTCACATTGATTACCCGCATCAACTCGAACTGAAAAAGGAAATCCTGCGGGAAACCCTGCGCCGGATTGGAAAATTCGATCCCGCGGAAAAACTGGAAAGTATGATCCCCTCCCTTTTGCCGTTTCATTACCGTTCGCGGCTCCGGTTCCATGCCCGCGCCGGCGCCCTCGGCTTCAAGGCCTTCGAAGGCAATCAAATCATCAACATCTCCGATTGCCTTTTGGCCCGCGCGGAACTGAGCGCAGCCCTGCCCGCGCTCAAGGACCTGGCCCGGGAATTGGGCGGGGAAAGAGAGCTGGAATTGGACCTGGACCCGGAGACCGGAAAAATCCACGCGATCCTCTTGGGCCGGGGGAAAAAATTCTATCTCCATGAGGGCGGGAAATTTCACAAGGTCTCTCCGCCCAAAAAGGAGTTCCTGCGCTTGATGTCCTTTGCCCAGTCCAACCCGGAGCAGAACCAAAAAATGCGAGCGCTGGCCGCCGAGATGGCCGAAGCCTCCGGCGCGGCCGTGGGCCTCGAGCTATTCGCCGGCGCCGGCAACTTGAGCTTCGAACTGGCGGCAAAATTGAAAAAGCTGACCGCGGTGGAACTCAATGTCCGGGCCGTGCAACTGGCTGAACTGCTCAAAGCCGGGCGTCATGCGGACAATTTGCAGTTCATCGTCTCGGCCGCGGAAAGCTATCTGCAGCAGGCGGTCAAGGCTGGGGAAAAATTCGATCTGGTCACGCTCGACCCGCCCCGGACCGGCGCCAAAAAGGAAATCGAACTGGTGGTCAAACTGGGTCCGAAGACCGTGATTTATATCTCGTGCGAGCCCTCGACTTTGGCGCGCGACTTGAAAATTCTGCTCGAGGCCGGATACCGGTTGGAACGGATGGTCCCGCTCGATATGTTTCCGCAGACCTATCATCTCGAGACCGTAACTTTGCTGGAAAAATCCTGATCAGCCGCCCACTTCCAACTCGGCGCTTTCGGAAACCATTTTCATTCTGAGGATGAAGATGCCCTGAGCAGGGTCATATTTGGAATCGGCGAGGCTGGCGCCGGAGATGATGTTTGCCGCGGGTTTTCTTTCCGAACGGAAGCCCAGTTCAAGCTCTTCATTGGGCACGCCGGAAATAGTCAGCTTGATTTTTGGCCCGACGGTTTCGATGCTCTTGAATCTGGCTTTGCTCACCGTGACAAACTTCTCCCGCTCGCCGATCAGCTCGGGCGCGCTTTTTTGCTTCGGGATCAGCACATAATACGCACCGCGATAAAGATTCATCTGGGCCGGATATATGATCTTGCCCTGCTCTACTTGGAAACCGCGCTCACCCCATTTATATACCAGGTAATCGCCGGGCTTCACCCCCAGATCCTCGAAAAGAATCTCGCGCTCCAGGTACTTGGCCGGATAGAGGTTGAGCCCGAGGACATAATAATAGGCTCCGATCGCGGTTTGGGTCTCGGTGATGATGGTGTAAAGCGTGTTGTTGCTCACGAACATCTTGTCAATGGGCATGGCCGGCAGGTCCGGCTTGAGCAGGAGCCCGTCGGCCCGGCAGGTGCGCATGAGCAGCGGTTTGTTTATAAACCCGATCCGGTCGCCCGGACCCACCATGCCCGCGCTCAAAATGCTGATCAAGGTCTCCTCGAGCGAACGGTTCTCGTCCCGAACCGTCCGCTGGCCCGGTGAAGAAAGGAAAACATCTTTCCAGGGATAAATGCCGCAGGCCCAGGCCAGCATGCTGGTCTGGGTGAACGGAACCCAGTAGAATTGCAGATCGGAAGAGCGTCGTGTAGGGAAAGAGTGTCTTCGCCTGTGTAGATCTCG
>CAIUDS010000251.1 GCA_903897985.1 uncultured delta proteobacterium | reverse complement strand
GATCTCTTCCGCTTGGGGCTTGAACATTTGCGGGTCCTGTTGGGAAATCTCCTCGCATCTTTTCCATTGCGAGCGCGCGCGTTCATTTTCCGAAATCATTTCATACACCGCAGCCAGGTCCATGCACAAATAAATCTGGCTCGGATATTGATCCATGAGTTTCTGCAAAATCTGGATGGCCCGGCCCGGGTCTCCGGAGGCGGCCAAGGCCCGCGCCAATTGAATCTGGTTCAGGGCGAAACCCGGCCGTTTAGCCGCGGCCTTTTCCAAATAAGGCAGAGCTTCCCGCGGTCGGGACAAAAGGCTCAGCGTCGCGCCCAGGTAATAATTGAGATCCACATCCTCCGGCTCCAGCTTAGCTCCCTGCTCAAACTCCGCCCGGGCATAATCGAATTGTTCCATCATCACCAGCAAAGTTCCCCGGTTTAATAGTTCCCGCGCCAGCAAGGCCTTACCGACTCCCTCCGGGAGCGGGCTGAAAAACCCCTTTTTAAAATCTATCCGGAATCGCTTGAGCGCAGCCGCGAATTCCGGCTTGTTCTTCAGAAAAACCACGCTCTGCCCGTCCAAATAAACCAGCGCCCAGCCGGGATCATGATACAGGTCCATGACCAAATTCTTGATCGCCGGAAAATTGCTCAGCAGCACCGCGTCAAAATTCCATTTCGCGTCTTCCTCCTGAAAAGCCGGCCAGCTTTCCGTGGCCTTCACATAGTTCTGGAAAAACTCCTCGCCATAAAGCTCGAGCCGGGATCAATATAAACCTTCCAGTCCGGGTATCCGGCCCAGATTAAATACCCGGAGGATTGGTCGGAAAAAATCTTGAAACCCGCGGCCGGACCCGGGCCGGGCCCAATCATTCTCAAAGCCCGGGCCGCCCGAATCGGATACTCGGTTTCCAGCGCGCCAACCCCGAATTGGGCATAAGCGCCATTCCGGACATAGAAACGGCCGCTGATCACATCCGCCATCAGCCCGATCGTCCCGGCCAGCACCGCCAAGCCGATCGCGGGCCGGAATCGCGCCCAACCCATTCTCAGGCCGGGCCAAGGGAAAAGGTCCTGGTCCCGGTTTTCCGCCAGGATCCTATTCATGAGCGCCACAGTGATGATCGCAAACAAGGCCACATTCCGGAGCGCGGTGATGGAGAGCAAGAGAAAGCCCAGCCAAAGCAAGATCGCCGCCGGATAGATGCGCCGGCGATAAATCAAAGCCGCGAAAAAGAGCGCGGACAAAATCATCAAGCCGATATAAGCGGAAAGGTCAAGCCCGGGCAGATGGGCAAACGGATTCCGGAATTCATAAATGACCTTGCCCAGAAAACTTCCCGGATGCGCAACCTCCCGGAACAGAATCAAGGGGAAAAGCGCGCCCCGAAATCCATAAGGATTGACCAAGGTCAGCGGAATGGAGCCGGCCCAGACCATGCCCAGCCCCCAGGCGGATTTTCCGGCGCCAGGGCCTCTTGCCAAATTCCGCGTCACCCGCCAATCCGGAAGAAAAATAATTTCTTCCAGCAAAAACGCCGAGAGAATCACGAAATATATCGGCCACAGGCCTTCGCTGTTCACCCAGAGTAAAAGCAAAAAGGGTAAGGGATATAAGGCCCATTTTCCCCCGCGCCGGACCCGGTCAATCAGGAGAAGCTCGAGGGCGATATAAAAGAAACTCAATATTTCCGGTCTTAGCTTGAGTCGGACCGCGGCCGCGAGCAGGGCGAGCAGACCCAGCGCGATCGCTGAAAAATATTTATTGGGGTTGAATCCCGGAACCATAATCAGGGACCAGGTGCCGGCGGTAATGAGGGCGGCAAACAGGATCATGCCGGGGTAGCCGGAAAAGCGGTAGAGCGAATAAATGATGAGTTGAAACAGCCATTGCGCGTCAATCCATTCCTTGCCGGCCATGGTG
>CAIUDS010000250.1 GCA_903897985.1 uncultured delta proteobacterium | reverse complement strand
TCGCCGAGGTCCTGCTCGCGGTTGATGAAGGGGACCTGAGCCCATTCATGCTCGCAGAACTGCTGGTTGATTACGACAAAGGCCTGGGGGATTTCAGGGTTGGCCTTCTCGATGTGGATCACCGCGGTCTCGGGGTTGAGCATCTCGCCGATGGCAAAGGCCTCGACCTTGCCCTCGACCAAAAGCATGCCCCCCGTTACTTTGAGCGCCTCGAAGTTTTGCAGGATGACTTTGACCGCGGTCCGCTCGTCGGTGAGGTCCAGGTCCTCGTGGCATCTGCGCGCCTTGCACCAGAGTTCCGCGACCTTCATGCAGTCCGGGATGCTCGAAGGCGTAACCGGGGCATAGCTGAAGTTATAGGTTTTGCGGAACTTGTTGAGATGGTTTTTCTTGCCATGGTAGCGGTTGCCGGAAAGCTTGATCAGGTTCGCAGTCCTATAGAGATAATCGAAATGGTCGCGGGTCGGCTCGATCATGAATTTGCCGGAGGGGGCCAGCTCGTCCGCCAGTCGCTGGTCCGCGCGCTCGATTCCCGGCTCGGCCATGCCGCGCTTTTCGCGCAGCCATTCGAGCACTTTAAGCGTGACTTCTGTGCGCGGGCCGGGTCCCACCGGGGGCATGGCAAAGCAGCGGCTGCCCGCGGCATCGCAGGCCACCAGCAGCCAGTCCCGGTAAATGGACCACTGAATCTGGTAATGCTCGCGCCAGATGAAGATGTTGGTGAAATTCAGCTCCGAGGTCTCGGGCCGGTAGCCCGAGAAAAAATCCTGGATCTTCTCCCGGTCCGCGATCTCAATGGCCTTGAACTCTGGAAATTCCGGCATCATCCTCCGTTTCCCTTGATCTTGAAATCCGACAACCTGAAAATACCATAAATATGGATTTTTAACAGGGCCAAAAAGTTTTCCGTTGACAGGCCGGCAACAGTCGTGATAAAACCTTTATCAAACCATTCCAGGAGGGCATTAGCCGTGGGGCCGACAATGAAATTATCCATAATTCCGGCCGTGCTTGGTCTCGCCATTCTTCTTCCAGTGGCGGGCAGGTCCCAGCAGAGCGCGCAGGACTATGTCAAACAAGGGTGGGATTACCTGCAGAAACAACAGTTCGACTCCGCGATCGCGGCAACCAGCAAGGCGCTCGAACTCGACCCTCATTACGCGGATGCCTACGCTCTGCGCGGCAAGGCGCTCTGGGCAAAAGATCAAAAAGACGAGAAGGCCCTGGCGGATTTGAACCGGGCGCTGGCGCTGGACCCCAAACATGTTGAGGCCCTGAATTCGCGCGGGTTGTATTTTTTCGGCAGAATGGAATATGAAAAGGCGGTCGCGGATTTCAGCAAGGCCATCGAGTTGGAGCCCAAGTTATGGGAGTCCTATCGAGGCCGGGGCCTTACCTATTATCATTGGGCCCGATTGGAGGACCTGACCGCGGATATCATGAAGGCCATGAGCGGCTCGGGCGGCGCGTTGAAAAAGGGGGAAAAGCCGAAAACCAATCCGAAATATGATCTGGCCCTCGCCGATTTCAACCAGGCTATCGCATTAAATCCCAAGAATAGTTTCGGCTATCGCTGGAGAGGGGACGCTTATTCCGCCAAGAGGGAATACGATCCGGCCATCGCGGATTATACCAGGGCCATCGAACTCAAGCCCGGCGATGCCGAGGCCTTTTATAAACGGGGCAGGGCGTTCATGGAAAAAGGGGATCTGGAACACGCGGATAAGGATTACAAAAAAGCCTGCGCGCTGAACCCCCAATACAAAGGCCAGCCTTACCAATAGGATCGGCCCTGGCTGGTCCCGGGAACTTAAATTCTTAGCGAGAAAAGAGGTGTCAGAATATGTCCCCCAAAATTGCCTTTGACCGCAAAAGCATGGTCATCGCCGGAGCGCGCAAATACATCTTCTCCGGCACGCTCCAATATTTCCGCCATCCCTCGCCCCGGCAGTGGGAGCATCGGATAAAAAAGCTCAAGAGCCTGGGCTTCAACACGGTTGACACCTATTTCTATTGGGCCTATCACAGCCCGGCGGAAGGGGTTTATGATTTCAGCGGCAGCCGGGACATCGAACTGTTCATGCGCATGGTGGAAGACCAGGGCATGTATTTGATCGCCCGGCCCGGGCCCTACATGTGCGCGGAGGTGGACGGCGGCGGCTTTCCGGGATGGCTCCTGGCCAAGCGCCACCTCAACCTCCGCTGCCGCAAAAACGGCAAGGCCCTTTACGATGCCGGGTACATGAAATACGCGGAGCAGTGGTATTCGGAAGTGGTCCCGCGCATCGCCCAATTCAAGAACCTGATCCTGTTCCAGATCGAGAACGAATATAACCTCTACCCCACGCCGCGCGGGATGATCGCCCGGCTGATGGGCGCGCTCCAGCGGCGCTACGGGGAGGACCTGTTCATGCGCCTGATCTCGGCCATGATCTTCTACCGCATCCAGATTTTCCTCCAGCGCCGCGCGTTCTCCTCCGAGGGTTACAAGCGCGAGCTCGAATATTTCCGCGAGCTTTACCGGCTGGCGCGCGGCTTGGGCGTGACCGTCCCGATTTTTCACAACGATGTGGGCGGGGCGAGCACGCGCTATTTCCCGGTGGACCTCGCGGCGATAGATGAATACCCGATCACGGATTTCGTTGGTGACTGGAAACACGGCAACCCGTTTTTGCGCGCGGATACTTTCGAAGAGGGTCACGACGCGATGAAGGTGGATTGCCCGCTGTTCGGCGGGGAGATCCAGGGCGGATGGTATGACCTCTGGGGCGGCCGCGGGTACGAGCACAACGGCAACCACCTCGGACCGCTCGCGATGGACCTGACTTTGAAATCCTGTCTGGCCCAGGGCATGAGCATCCTCAATATCTACATGGCCGCCGGCGGAACCACCTGGGGTTACACCGGCTCGCCGGATGTCTATACCTCTTACACCTATGGCGCGCCCATCACCGAGGGCGGCCGGATGAGCGAGCGCGGCGAGGCCTGCAAGCGGTTCTCCGAGTTCGTGTTCCGCAACGAACAAGCCCTGCTCGAGTCGTCGCCGGCCGAGGAGTTCCGGCAAAACCACGGCGAGTTGTTCGCAAAAGTGCGCAAAGCCCCGGACGGAACAAGTTTCGTGTTCGTCCGCAACCTGACCGGAAAGGACCAGACCGTGAAGCTCCAGGCGGGCGAGTTCAAGATCGCGTATCCGGGCATGGAGGTCTATCGGCTGGACAAGGAAGGAAAGATCGTGGATCAACTTCCGACTGTTCAAGAGGCCCGAGCGGAGCCAATGATTCAACTGTCGCCGAAATTACAGATTACAAATTACAGATTACAGGTATATGGTGCGCCGTTCAAAGATGACGATCCGGGCTGGAAGAAAATCGCGGGCAAGGAAATGGATATTGACACCCTGGGCGTGCATTACGGTTTCACCTGGTATCGGGCGAAGTTCCGGCAGAAGATTTCCTGGCTCCGGATTGACGCGCGGCATTTGTGGGCGGTTTATTTGAACGGGCGCCTGCTCCGGGCTTATGACAATTTCCGGAACAAGCTGGGCGTGGGCGAGGATTTGGAACTAAAGGTAAAAGTTGCACTTCCGCCGGAACTTCTAAAGGAGGAAAACGCCTTGGTCATCCTCACCGAGAGCATGGGTCATAACAAGGGATTCTTGGAGGACAGCTTTAACCCGCGCGGATTGGTGAGCGCGGAAACTGATCAGGGCGAGTTGGACTGGGAATTCAAGCCGGGCCTGCTTCCGGGCGAGAGCGGGATCACGCCGAAAGTTGATTTTTCAATCTTATTGTCAGCGGACGAGAGTGTCCGCTCCCCTATAACTCTGCCGCACAAGCAGCCTGTGGAAAGCGGGCTTGGAATTTATCTCGCGGACTTCGAACTGGACCTGGCGCAGCCGGATTCGCCCGCGCTCGGGATCAAAATCGGCAAGGTCTCGGGCAAGGCCAATGTTTATATCAACGGCTTTCTGATCGGCAGATACTGGGACGCGAAGGGCCCGCAAAAAATTTTCTATCTGCCGCCGGACCTGGCGAACCTGAAGGGCGGGAACGAGTTGACGGTGGTGGTGTGGCCGTGGGACACCAGCCTCGGACTCGGGGCAATGGAGATTGTTGAGTACCCCTGAACCGATGAGATGACAAAAGGCCAGTGAAATTATGAATGCTGAATGATGAAATAATCGGAAATAGAATCCTTTGCGTTCTTTGCGCCTTTGCGGTAAAAACAGATTTGCGGAATTTACCTGCGGAACAGCCCGAGCAGGATTAGTTCGGACAGGGTCTGGATGAGTTTGTCGCGCTCGATTTTGGGGTTGTTGAGGTAGGCCAGGGTGACGCCGCTGATGGCGGAGAGGACTCCCCAGGCCGCGATGCCGGGATCGGCCACTGCGATCATGCCCATATCGATGCCGGTGTGGATGTCCTTTTTCAAGTCCCGATGAATTTCGGAGATGATCAGGTTGAGCGTGTCCATGATAATCGGATTGCTGGTCTGCTGCTCGCGGAACAGGATGAGCAAGCCGGCCCGGTTCTGGTCCACGAACTCGAAGAAATATCGGATCGAGTCAATCAGCACCAGGAACAGCTCATCCTGGTTGCCGACCTTGATCCCCTGCACCCGGATTTTCTGGACCGACTCCCGGAGCGCCTCCCCGGCTTCCCGCACCAGCTCCAGAAATAACTCTTCCTTGTTGGAAAAATAATTGTAAAAGGCCCCCGGGCTTACCCCCGCGGCCTTGAGCAGATCCTGGATCCGGGTGTGGCTGTAGCCCTTTTCCGCGAAAATCCTCCGACCCGCAACCAGGATTTTCTGCTTGGTGTTCTTCGGCCGCTTCTTGCCCGTCTCCAATCTTTTGGGAACCGCTTTCATCATCTACATCCTCATTCCATTGTCACTCTTCTATGGTTTCCGTCAAATCCATGACCTCGACCTCTTCCTTCGGAACCAAATCCCGGAAGTCCGCATCCGCGTCCAGGCTCACCCAAATCCGCTCGTCG
>CAIUDS010000249.1 GCA_903897985.1 uncultured delta proteobacterium | reverse complement strand
GACAAACCTGGCCATCAGGATTTCATCAACATATTTTCCCGGCTTGATTTTATATTGCTGCTTCCTCCGGCCTTCCACTCGGAAGCCCAGTTTCTTGTAAACATGGATGGCCCGGGAGTTGGTCGCAAAAACCGAAAGACATATTTTTTCCAGCCCGGGAGTTGCGTCCGCCCATTCCAGAAGCCTTTTGACAAGAATGGTTCCGATCCCTTGGTCCCGCCACTTTTTTTGAACTCGGATATGCAAGTTGGCGCAGTGGCGGAGTCGTCTGCGGGTGGAGACGGTCTCAACATGGATCACGGCTTTGACCGAGCCGTTGACTTCCGCGGCGAGCAGCAGCCAGGAAGGGTTTTTCAGATACCTCCCGATCCATTCTTTTTCTTTTTGCTCGGTTAATTTAAATTCCCCCGGCGCCATGGAACTGAACTTTCCCTCCACGGCTACCTCCCGTCCCAATTTGAGGACATCGGCAGCGTCCTGGACCGAACAGGTTCTGACCAAAACTTTTTCCCCCGACCATAGTTTAAATTCCTTTGATTCGATTTTGCCCATGCCTTACTTTTATTAAAAAGATTCCTCCCTATTTCGTGGATTTTAGATGCCGTGCTGGTCAATCATATCAATCACGATGGCCGGCCAGGTGATGCCCGGCGCGCCCATGCCGCGGCCGTCGCGCGGGTGGTAATACTCGCGGAAGCCGGCCTTCGCCACCATCTCGGCGTTGCGCCGGGTGAGGTCGCGCGCCACCTCGGGCCGGCCGTAGATCGCGGCCGCCCGCGCCGCCATCCAACTTACATCCACCCAGACGCACTCCCCGCGCCAGAGCAGCGACTTTAACATCGGGTTGATTTCCCGCCGCAGTTCCTCCTCGGAGTTGAACGGAACCACATACCGGGTGTTGAACCGTTTCGGGTTTCGCAGGTATTCGTCAAACATCCGGTCGGCCTTGTGTTTTTCGACCATGCCGGTGAGCAGCGCGGCAAAGGCGCTGCCGCAAGTGCGAAACTGCAATTCGCGGCGCTTAGTGCTCCAGCGCGGATAGAAAAACCCGCGCTGTTCGTCCCATAGAAATTTTTCCATCGCCGCGGTCATTTTGGCGGCCACCCCGGCCGCGGCCTTGGCTTTGGCCGCATCGCCGGCGGCCTCATGGAGGATGGAGAGGGAGTGCGCGCCCGCGGCGGTGAGACCGTTGACGCCCAGGTCCTCCATCACGAAGAAATCCGCCTCCCCGATTTTTTTCAGGTCCCAGCCCAGCGCCGCGTTCTTCTTGATCTCTTCCATCACATTCATGCCGGCCTTGATCACGGTGAACGGGTCCCGCGCGTTCAGCCCCATGGGCTTGTCATAGAACGGGGCATTATCGGTGCCGGATTCCCAGGCCTGGATAATGGACACGAGCCCGTCGCCGAACAGATCGCGCGGGCCGATGAGGTAATCGAGACACTTCTGCATCTGGGGCAGTAGGGCCAGCACCAGGGGGTCTTTCGTCTTGCGATAGACCACTTCGGCGCCCACCAGATACGACGGCGGGTCAATGATGCGGCACCGGCCTTCACTGTCGAAGTAGGCATCGCCCAGATTTTCATTGCGCGGCGCGCGCTCGGGCACCACCGCTTCGTGCGGCACCATGCCGTCCTCGCGCTGGAAGGCGAACACCGCCTGCAGTTCCTTGATGGCGGCTTCCGGATCAAAGGCCGACTGGCCGATGATGTTCCAGCCCGCGTCCCAGCCGTAGAAGCGGGGGTAGGTGGCGGACGAGGGAACATGAAAAGCGCCTTTCTGCGACACCACCAGGTTCCGGGCGAACACTTCACGCGCCTGGCGCACCAGGTTTTCGCGCAGACTCTCGGCCCTGGCCAGACCCGCGGCCAGCGCTGCCGCAGCCGCGGCGCCCGACTTAACGAATTGCCGACGGTTGATCATTTATTGCTCCTCGCGGAGTAAGCTGAATGCCTGCACCACTCTTTCGGAAAGATGGAAAAAATCTTGGCGGAGGAGGCGGGATTCGAACCTGCGGACCCCGTAAGAGGTCAACGGTTTTCAAGACCGTCGCCTTAATCCACTCGGCCACTCCTCCGATCTCTCCCATAAGGTAATCGAATTTGGGGTTCCTGTCAAAAGGCCGCCGGTGGCATGCGCTTGGGGAAGCTGGTAAAATCGGTCAACAAGGTCAAACTGAAATCTCGAATTCACTTTCGGGCGGCGTCATGAAGGAGGATGGGATGGAGAAATTGAAAAAAGCCTATCGGGTGAGCCTGATTATCGGACTGGCCATGGTCGCGAGCGTGGTCATCTATGCCTTGATCGTGGAGCTGATGAAGCGGCAAGGAGGACTCTCCGGCCATCCGCTTCCGGACGAAACCGCAAACCTCTTGCGATACATTTTCTTGGGCGTCGCCGGCATGGACCTTTTCCTGATCATCCTGTTGAGACGCCTCATGCTCGGCCGCAAAATCGCGGACTCGCCGCCCGAGGCGCCGCCGGCTCCCGCGCCCGCCCCTTTCATCGGGGTTTATAGAATGAGGGGGTTCAACTATCCGGCGCCGATCTCGGCGCTCCTTACTTCGTCCATCGTCACTTACGCGCTTTGCGAGGCCGTGGCGATTTTCGGGCTAACGCTGTTTTTCGTGGCTCACAAAGCTACTGAT
>CAIUDS010000248.1 GCA_903897985.1 uncultured delta proteobacterium | reverse complement strand
GGGGCCTGGCCGTCTGATCGCTCTGAGAAAGATCAAACTCCGAGTAATCCTCTTCTTCTGTTGATTGAAAATCATATTCCAGAATTTCGCTTTCTTTGGTTGCGGAAGCCTCTTGCGACGACGGCTCCTCATGGCATCTGCTATAGACAAAGAAGATGGCGATTGACAGGCAGATGATTGCCAGGATTGCAAAGGCATTATTTGATCTTTTCATTTTTCCCTCCTACCAATTATGCATTTTTGCATTCGAGAAATGAACACTCTCGCCATTATGCCAAAATTGTATCCTTTTCGGCAAACCCTTACCAGATACTACAAGTATCAATAATCAAAAAAAAAACGCTTATAGTATGTTGCAAAGGGGAGGGATAGGTGATATAAACGGGGTAGAATCGAGGAGGGCGAGCCATGGATAGGGGGATCGGGACATGGTTATGATGCGGCCCTTGGGGCAAAGGATAGCGGCTCTGAGGGAGGGCGCGGGCTGGAGCCAGGAGAAGCTGGCCGAGGAGACCGGGCTATCGGTGAACTTCATCAGCCAGATGGAGCGGGGGTTACGCGCGCCGAGCCTGCCGACCTTGCAGAAGCTGGCGGAGGTGTTCAAGTTGGAGGTCAAGGATTTTTTCGACTTCAAGCATCCGCCCGGGGAGGGGGTCGAGGAGATGTGCCAGGAACTCCGAGAGTTCTGCCTCTATCTTCGGACGCGCGAGCTGGAGGATGTCCGAAAACTACGCAAGATCGCCGGGATCTTTTTTGAAAAGCCCAAGAAATCGAAGAAAAATCCCTGAAATCCTTTAAACGCGGATAGTTTCATTTTGTCGCTAAAATCCGTGTTAATCGGCCTTCATCCGCGCCAGGGACCTGTCCCTGGACCCACTTCAATTCTTTGCGACCTTGCCTACTCCGCCGTAGCAGCTATGGCTACGAAGGCTCGTGCTTCGTAGCGTAGTAACGCTACTACGCAGAGTAGCACTGGATGCTCCTTCCTTGTCCTTCGTAGCTCCTTCGGAGCGCAGTAGGATGCGGTGAAGACTTCTTTGAATGGCAGACCGGAGTATCCGCGGCCCCTTGAATCATCGGGATTTTGACAAGCGGGAAAAAATGCCCAATAATCTGAGGATGCGAGAGGAAGCGTAAGCCATGGAAGATATAAAATTACTGAAGATCATCCCGCTGTTCAAGGGCTTTTCCACCACGGAGTTGGCCAATGTGAGCATGGTGGCCAAGAGCAAGCTCTATGAGGCCCACGACGCCATTGTGAAGGAAAAGGCCCGGGGCGACGGCGTCTATATCATCAAAAGCGGCAAGGTCCGGGTGGTCAAGACCGACTCGTTCGGGGACGAGCATGTGCTGGCTTACCTCGGGCGCGGCGAATATTTCGGCGAGATCAGCCTGGTGGACCAGGCGCCGCGGAGCGCGAGCGTGATTGCGGAAGAGGACACCGAATGTCTGGTGATCAAGCACACGGATTTCCAGAACCTGATCGCGGGCGACAAGGAGATCGAACGGAAATTCTACAAGGCCTTCAGCGTGGTCCTGTGCGAGCGCCTCCGCATCGCCAACGAGAACCTGACCTTCAGCCAGGAAATCACCCGGCTGATCCAGGAACTCGAGAAGAAATAACATTACAGATTACACAAGGGCGCGACTCGACTGAGCTCGCCGAAGTCAGCCCTTGACCCCGGTTTCTTTGCGCTCTGCTATGAATAAATTTGTCAAGTCTCCTCAATTTCTTCTTTGGGTTTCCTATATTTTCAACCGCCGAATTTTTCGGCGTCCGCTCGGGCGCCCGGGTTATCCACAAATCCAAAGGCATATTCGGGGCCATCAAAGCCCCCGCCGTGCCGGTGGAGCTGGTGGATAACCCGCTCTCCGCTCTCATGGCTCCGCGGCGTCAGCCCCAGATAGTTCGCCAGCGCCCGCCGGTTCCCAAACCGCTCCACCTCGCCCAACTCCGTTAGAAATACCCTCGCCGTCAGCAGGCTCCGCCAGTGCAGATCAATCCCGCAAAAGATCTCCTTGACTTCTCCGGCCTTCCCTATTAAACTCTTCAGGTCGGGGTTCCTCCTTTTAAAATATTTTGAG
>CAIUDS010000247.1 GCA_903897985.1 uncultured delta proteobacterium | reverse complement strand
GCCACCTGCGACCGGGTGCTCGAGTATTTCGGCAAAGACCCCGAGACTAAAGTGATCATTTTGTATCTGGAGGGGATTGACTACGGCCAGCGCTTTTTCGAGGTGGCCAGCCGGGTATCCCGGATCAAGCCGATCATCGCCCTGAAGGTGGGCCAGACCGAGGAAGGGATCAAGGCCGCGGCCAGTCATTCCGGCGCGGTGGCGACTTCCTACCGGGTCTATCAGGCCATGGCCAAGCAGGCCGGGATCATCGAGGCGCAGAACACGGAGGAACTGGTGGACCTGTCCCGCTGCTTCGGGAACCTGCCCAATCCCAAAGGCCGCCGCGTCGGGATCATGACCCTTGGCGGCGGTTGGGGCGTGGTAACCACGGACCTATGCGCACGCGAAGGACTCGAACTGCCGCAGCTTTCGCCCGAGACCATGGAACGGATTGACGGGATCCTGCCCAAGTTCTGGAGCCACGGCAACCCGGTGGACATGGTCGGGATCGTCCAGCGCAAGGCCCATTTCGACATCCTCGACGCCATGGCCCGCGACCCCAATTTCGACATCATCATCACCCTCGGCTCGCTCCTGGGCGTCAAGATCGGCAGGTCCAGTTTCCTCTCCCGGATCGCCAATGCCCTGGACCGGCTGGTCGGTTTCTACGGGTTCCGGACCCCGCATTTCATCTGGTCCATCATCAAAGGCTACCGCGAGGCGTTGAAGGAATCCAAGAAAATCAGTTCGGTGGGGAAGAGCGAAAAGAGCGGCGGGATCAACCTCAAAGAGAGCAAGGCCTGGACCGACGATGCCTTTGCCACCTATATCAACAAGATGATGAAAGCCACGGGCAAGCCGATCGTGCCGGTCGCGTTCGACGCCTCAAGCGTGCCCGAGCTTTATAAAAAATACAGCATCGCCAGCTTCGGCATTCCGGAAAAAGCGGTCATGGCGGTCAAGAAGATGGCCGAATACCAGACTTTCCTGGCCCGGCGCAAAGAGGCCGAGGACCAGGAATTTTACGAGTTGGCCCCGGAGGACATCACCAAGGCCGGGGAATATTATCTGAAAAATTTTTCCGGGTCCTTGAGCGAACGCGACTCCAAAAAGCTCTTGGAAATCTACGGCATTTCGGTGCCCACCGAGAAACTGGTGGCGAGCGAGGACGAGGCGGTGAGCGCGGCCAAGGCGATCGGCTTTCCCGTGGCGATGAAAATAGATTCGCCGGACATCCTGCACAAGACCGAGGCCAGGGCGGTGCGGCTTGGGCTAAAGGACGAGGCCGAGGTCCGGGCGGGTTATCAGGAGATCCTGAAGAATGCGAAAGCCTACAAGCCCGAGGCCCGGATCAGCGGCATGCTGGTGGCGGAGATGGTTTCCGGCGGGGTCGAGATGATGGTGGGCGTGAGCCGCGACTCGAACTTCGGGCCGGTCATGGTGCTGGGCATCGGCGGCATTTTCGTGGAGGCGCTCGAGGATGTGGCCATGCGGCTCCTGCCCGTGCATAAAATTGATGCCTACCAGATGATCGAGGAATTAAGAGGCAAACGGCTGCTCAAGGGCTTCCGCGGCAAACCCGCGGCGGACATTGACCAACTGGTCGAGATCATGCTCCGGGTGAGCAGGATCGCCTATGACCATCAGGCCAAAATCCAGGAAATGGACTTGAACCCGGTCATGGTCATGCCCAAAGGCAAAGGCGCCAAGGCCCTGGACGCTTTGGTGGTCTTGAAAAAATAGGCTTGGGAGGCGAGCGCCGCGGCCGCTCGATTTTCGGCCGCTCAGAAACTTTCCGCGATTTTTTTGTTGCCGGGGGTCCCGACGAGTTGATCGAGCGAAGCCCGGGCCGGCAGGTCTGAGGCTTTGAGCAGTTTTTCCTTCAGCTTCATGATCCGCTCGAAGCTGAGATAAACCTTGTCCGCGCCCAGCACGCCCATTTTCACCGCGGCGCAGAGCGCGGTGTGGATGCGCTGAGCGCTTTCAATGCCCTCCGCAATAAGCATAACATCCGCGCCGGCTTTCGCGGCCATGAATGCGCGGTCCTCCAGCGGAATGCCTTCCAGCGCCTTCATCTCCAGCGAGTCCACAATCACCACCCCGTTAAATTTCATTTCCTCCCGGAGCAACTCGCCGATGATCCGCTCGGAGAGCGTGGCCGGATGATACTTGTCAAAGGCCGGATACTTGATATGCCCGACCATCACCGTTTCCACTCCCGCCGCGATCATTTTTTGGAACGGGACCAGCTCGCGGCTCCGCGTGGTTTGCTGGTCAATATCCACCGTCGGCAGTTCCAGGTGCGAGTCCTCCCGGCTCGCGCCGTGCCCGGGAAAATGCTTGGCGCAAGTTATGATTTTTTCGGATTGCAGGCCGCGCAGCAACGAAATCCCGAGCCGCGCAACTGTCTCCCGGTCGGCGCTGAGCGCCCGGTCGCCGATCACCTGGTTGTTCGGGTTCAGGTCCAGGTCCACCACCGGCGCGAAATCCGTGTTGATCCCGACCGCGCGCATTTCCGCGCCCAGAATTTTGCCGACCTCGAACGCCAGGACTTCATCATTCTTGGCGCCGAGTTTGCGCATGGCCGGGAAAGTGGTAAAGCCCTGCTTCAGCCGCGTCACCCTCCCGCCTTCCTGATCAATGGAAATGATCGGCGGGTACTCGCCGGCGAGCCCTCGGATGCGGTCCGTCAGTTCTCGAACTTGCCAGGCCGTGGCCTCCGGCCCGGGAAACAGGAGCACCCCGCCCAGCCTTCCTTTCCTGAGCATGTCCTCCATCTCCGGCGCGATGCTCACCCCGCGCAAATCCATCACGATCATCTGGCCGACCAGGACTTCGAGTTCCGGCAAATCCATAATTCTATTATTACCACAAAGGCACAAAGAATCCATTGTTGCGGAAAAGACATTATAAATTGGTATTTACTTGTGATTCGGCAAACGCATCCATCCGGGGACCGCCGGGTTGAGCAGCCACAGGAACCGCTGGTCAACATGGGGCTGGAGCTTTAAGACCGCCGGAATCGCAATGCGGGGTCCCCAGGGATGGGTGGCCCACAGCAGCCGCCGCGTCAGATAGCCGAACTTCCACCACCGGTTCATGCGGCGGAATTCCCCGGCTGCCCGTTCGCGGTCATGCACGGCCATGGCCGCGATCCTGCCGGAGACGAGGGCCCCATGCACTCCCAGGACCATGGTGGGGTCCTGCATGCCGGAGAGAGTTCCCGCCAGGATGAGATTGCCGGCAAACAACCGCGGGTTGGAAAAGGACCCGGTGGGGGTGCCGACCAGGTTCTCAATCAAGTGCCAGCGGGGAAACGCAAGGCCCTCATCCTCCAGGAGCTGTTTGGGAAACCACTCCATCGCCGCGGCCGAAAGCGGCTTGCCCCGCTGAAACAGCACGGCGGCTCCGGTGCCGTTAACCGTGGCGTAGTAGGCATAATCGCGCGTGTGTTCGTGGTAATAGGCCACGCAAAACGGGCTGCGGCCCTCGGGGGCCGGCCCTCCCGCGAAAAATCCATAGGCCCGGGTGTAGGGGACGTCGAGGGCGTCGAAGGCTTCCCGGAACATGCCGGTGGCCACGATGGAGCCGGGCGGCAGATTGCGGAAGT
>CAIUDS010000246.1 GCA_903897985.1 uncultured delta proteobacterium | reverse complement strand
TCTAGATAGTTGACAATGTCCTTATGTTCATCGCTTATTGCCATTTTCTTATTCTCCTCATTTCTTTTTTTGCTTTCACACTACCCCTATTATATTTTGTACACTTTTTTTTATGAATAACCTGTTTTATACCCTTAGGGCATCAAGAATTTCTCCGATATCAGGAAGCTGCCTGATGGGGTAAACCTTAACGAATATGACTTTTCCCGCCTCATTGACGATGATATTGGCTCTTTCCGAAAAACCTTCGGTTCGCAGGAGACCCATGGATTTGGCAACGCCGGCATGAGGCCAGAAATCAGCTAAAATTCTCGTATTTATAATCTTCAGGCTTTTTGCCCAGGCAGCCTTGCTGGGCACACTATCCACACTCAGACCCACCGCCACAGTATTGAGTTTATCGAAAGACTTTTTGTTCTTTTCCAAAGCATGCATCTGCTGGGCGCAAACCGGTGTCCAAGCCAGCGGATGAAAAGACAGGAGCACCTTCTTGCCTTTAAGCGCGCTTAGTTTGACATCCTTGCCGCTCTGGTCCTTCAGCGTGAAATCCGGGACCTGGTCCCCAACCTTGATCGTCATTTTACCCTCCTTGCCCAGGGTCGTGCTCTGCGCAACCCTGCCGCATAATTAGATGCAGGAAAGGGCTGCAAAATGGCTATGCCGGCTTATCTTTTTGAAAAAGATTATGGGCAAAGATGCGGAGGTTTTTAAAATTTACCCTTTACCATTTACAATTTGGCTCACACCGGCTCGAACTGGTCTTTTGCCGCGCCGCACACCGGACAGACCCAGTCCTCGGGCAGTTGATCAAACGGAGTCCCGGGCTTGACGCCGTGCTTGGGGTCGCCCTGAGCCGGATCATAAATGTATCCACAAATCGCGCACTGATACTTCTGCATCTCCATCAACCTCCTTTCAAATCTTAAGTTCGTTCCCCGCCCGATTCAAGCCGCGCCGCCGTTCCTGCAGATCTCCTTGAGCTTGTCCGCGACCTGTCCTCCCAGGGCAAAGCATTGGTCAAGCACTTCCGGGCTGGGCACATATTTGCTCTGAACCTCTCCCACCACCGGCATTTTCATGGCCTCGAGCATTTCCCGCAAGTGCTTATTCGCCTCGCCGCTCCAGCCGTAGCTGCCGAACACCGCGGCGATCTTGTTCTTGAAGCGCAGCCCCTTGACATAAGTGAGCATGTCGGCGAGGGTGGGGAAGATGTTGTTGTTGAGGGTGGGCGACCCGACGATCAACGCGCCCGCCTCGAGCAACTCGGTGGCCACATCCGCGCGGGTGTCCTCCCGCAGCTTCATCACCTTGTTGCTGATCCCGGCGGTGGTCAGCCCGTCCGAGACGGCCTTGGCCATTTTGCCCGTGCTCTGCCACATCGTGTCATAGACCACCACCGCCTTTTTCGTCGGCTTCTGTTCCGCCCATTTTTTGTAGAGCTCGAGCGCGCGTTTTATATTCTTCCTCCACACCGGTCCGTGGTCCGGCGCGATCATCTTCAGCTCGATCCCCAGCTTGGAAATCCGCTCAAGGGTCTTGAGCACGATCGGGGAGTAGAGCAGGATGATGTTGGCGTAATACTTGGCGGCCTCGTATTCGAGCACGGACTGGTCAATCTCGTCATCGAACCTTTCGGAACTGGCCAGGTGCATCCCGAAGGCGTCGCTGGAAAAAAGCATTTTCTCGTCCACCAGGTAGGTGAACATGCTGTCCGGCCAATGGAGCATCCGGGCCTCGAGGGTGGTGAACTTGAGCCCGGCCAGTTGCATGGTGTCGCCGTCTTTCATCGGCAGGATTTCCTGATTGAATTTGAAATGCTCGTTCAGGGCGTCCACCCCGTTGACCGAGGCGAACACCTTCTCGGGCTTGACCAGGTCAATCAGCTCGGGCAGGCAGCCCGAGTGGTCCATCTCGGTGTGGTTGCTGATGATGTATTGGATCCGTTTCGGGTCGGTCACCGAGGCGATCCGGGTCAAAAGCTCGTCCTTGAACTGCGCCTTGACCGTGTCAATCAGGATCGGCTTTTCCCCGATCACCAGGTAGGCGTTATAGGTCGAGCCGCGCCGGGTCTCGTAGCCGTGGAAATCCCGCATGGTCCAGTCAATGGCGCCCACCCAATAGACCTTATCGGTAATCTTTACCGCTTTGAGATGCTGATTCATAAACCACCTCCCGCTAAATTTGGAGACCGCAGGATCGCGGCCGGGAATTCAAAGCCCTCTTTATGAATAGGTATCCATGATCGCATTGAGCACGGTTTTGTCAACCTGCCCCGCCGTCTTGGCCAGGTTCACCGAATGAGAAGCCCTTTCCACGAACGAGGGCCGGTCGTTGCGAAAGATGATCCCGAGGGGAATCTTATCTCCCCATTCGCGGGCGACCTTGATCGCGGCGCCCCCGTCGCGCGGGTCATGGGTTTCGGGCAGGAGATAGGAATGGTCGCGGTACCAGGCCAGAGTGTTGACCTTGTTAAAGGATACGCAGTTCTGCAGCACATCAATCAGGGAAAACCCCTTGTGCGCGATGGCTTGCTGGATCAGGCCGGCCAGGTGCTCGGGTTTGCCCACAAAACCGCGCGCGACGAAACCGGCCTGCATCGCCACCGCCACCTCGACCGGGTTAAAAGGCGCTTCGAGCACGCCCTCGGGCTGGGCCTTGGTCACAAACCCCTGGTCGGAAGTCGGGCTGGCCTGACCCTTGGTCAGCGCATAGACCTGGTTGTTGTGGACCAGCACGGTGATGTCAATGTTGCGGCGGACCGCGGCGAGGAAATGGTTTCCGCCCTCGCCGTAGATGCAGCCGTCTCCGCTCTCCGCGATTACGATAAGCTCGGGGTTAGCCAGCTTGGCCCCGGTCGCGACCGGCAGCGCCCGCCCGTGCAGGCCGTTGAAGACATTGGCGTTCAAATAATGCGGCGCCTTGGCGGCTTGTCCGATGCCGGAGACAAACAGGACCTGGCGCGGCTCGAGTCCGGCCTGGACCAGTCCCTGCTTCACGGCCTCGAGCAGCTTGAAATTGCCGCAGCCCGGGCACCACGCGGTTTCGTATTCGCCGAACGATTCAAGGGTGGACATGGCTCACCTCGATTCCTTTAATTCGCGGAGGATGAACTCGGGCGTGATCGGCAGCCCGTCATAACGATGGATTTGCCGCTTGATTTCAAAACCGGTCTCGCGCCGGATCAGCCGCGCGAACTGGCCCTGGGCATTGCTCTCCACGCAGACCGCCTGCCCCGCTTTTTCCAGGAGCCCCAGGAACTGCTCCTGCACCAAAGGCCAGACCTGAGTGAAATGGAGAACGCCCATGCGCCTCCCGCCCGTGCGCAAATCACCGGCCGCCTCCAGGGCCGAGCCTTTGGTCGAGCCCCAGCAAACCAGGAGCAGTTCGGGATCGGGATTGCCGATGAATTCCGGAGGAATGACTTCCCGCCTCATCCCCTCGAGCTTGCGCAGTCGTTTCTCGACCATTTGTTTGCGCGCCGAGAGGTCTTCGGTCAGGTGTCCGTCTTCGGTGTGCTCGTCGCTGTCCGCCACCACCAGGTGCTTGCTCATGCCCGGCAGCAGCCGCGGCGAAACTCCGCTTTCGGTGAGCGCGTATCTCCGATAAGGCTGGGTGATGGCGTTCTCATCCGCGCCCGGCCGGACCGGGGTCAAATCCTTGAGGTCAAAGGGCTTGACCGAGCGGTAGGAGTCGGCCACGAACTGGTCGGTCAGGATGAAGATGGGTGATTGGTATTTTTCCGCGAGCGCGAGCGCGCGCCCGGGAATGAAAAAGCAATCCTCCACCGTGCCGGGCGCGAACACCGCTCTCGGGAATTCGCCGTGCCCGGCGTGGAGCACAAATTCGAGGTCGGCCTGCTCGGTGCGGGTGGGCAGCCCGGTGGCCGGGGCCGGCCGCTGCCCGACCACGATCACGATTGGGGTCTCGGTCATGCCCGCCAGGCTCACCGCTTCCACCATCAAGGCGAAGCCGCCGCCGGAAGTGGCCACCATGCTCGGAGCGCCCGCAAAGCTCGCGCCCAGCGCCATGTTGAGCGCCGCGATCTCGTCCTCTCCCTGCTCGACGATGATCCCGGCTGTTTTCGCGAGCGCCGCGAGGGTCTGTCCGATCCCGGTGGTGGGAGTCATCGGGTAAAACGAATAAAATTTCAGACCGGCCGCGAGCGCGCCCAAGGCGAGGCACTCGTTCCCGCTGAGCATCAGCATTTTTTCCCGCGCGGTTACCGGGGCAAGTTTGAGCGTTTTATTTTCAATGGTCTTGGCCCACTCGAGGGATTTTTCCAGCGCCTGCCGGTTATCCTCTTGCACCTTCGGATCCTTGCGGCCGAAGAACTGGTCAATGGTCTGCGCCGCGACCGCTTGCTCGAGTCCGAGCAACGAGTTCATCACCCCGACCGCCGCCACATTCATTTGCTTGCGCTTGCCCAGTTTCGAGTAGGGGACTTCGAGCAGGTGATCGCCGGTCAACTCGAACTGCTCATCGGCGATGATCACGCCCTTGGGCGAAAGTTCTTTGCGGTGGAGCTCAACGGTTGTCGAATCGAGCGCGACCAAAAGATCAATCATTTCCTCCGGCGCGAGCACGCCGTCCGGCCCGACCCGGATGGAAAAGCTGTTATGTCCTCCGCGGATACGGGACATGTAGCTCTGGGTGGACAGGATCGAGTATCCGCTCCGGACCAGGATCCGCGACTGGAGCTGCCCGATCGTCACCAGCCCCTGCCCGGCCTCGCCGCCGATCAAGATGTTGAGCGTCCCGTTTCTCATGGCCGATCTCCTTTCGCGGTTAGGCGCCGTCCATCCCGTGGCGCTCTTTTTCGATATACCAGGCCGAGGTGTCGGTAAGATACAGCTTCATGTCCGAGAACAGGGTATGATGCGATTTTTCTTCCTCGATCATCTGGGTCAGGAACGCCCGTTCCTCGCCGGTCCGAGATTCCCTGCGCAGGCCCTCATAAAAACTGATCGAATGAAGCTCCAGGTCTATGCCGATCTCCAGCGCTTCCAAATCCGAGGTCTCGGGTTTGATCGTTTTCGCGTGCTCCCGCGCCAAATCGCGGAACATCCGGTGCAAATCGCCGTGGCGGAGCTTGAGCACCGCGCACTGGTTCACGATCTCCTTGCCCCGGCTGAGCGCGTCGAAAATTTTCTGGATGCGTTCATGGTGGACTCCCTCGTCCTCCGCGAACATCTGGAACATCTTTTGACCCACCGGGTTCTTGGTGGCGCCCGCGGCCTTTTCGTAAAAGGCTTTGCCTTTTTCTTCCATCTCCAGCGCCGATCGGTAGGCGCTGCAAGCCTGCGCATTTTTTCCCGGCATCATCACCCTCCGATTTTCTAAGCCGCGGCTCCGGCCGCGCCCAGGCCTCCGAACCCGATGGTCGGAGCCAGGACCGGCGGCACCAGGAATACGCGGGTTCCCATTTCGGTGTCCAGCATCAAAAGCGCGCTCGGGTTGTCCTTGGCCAGTTTCAGTTTTTCCACCGTCTTGCTCGCGTTGGATTCTTCTTCCACCTGCTCGTTCACGAACCATTGCAGGAACACATCGCTTGCGTGGTCGTGCTCCTGCTGGGACAGGTCCACCAGGTTGTTGATCAGGCCGGTGACCTTTTGCTCATGTTTATAGGTTTCTTCAAAGACCTGCAGCGGGCTGTTCCATTCCGCGGGCGGGGTCTCGATTGCGGTTAGGGTGACCCGGCCGCCGCGGGCGTGGATGAAATTATAAAACCGGAGCGCGTGGGTCATCTCCTCCTGGGCCTGAACCTTGAGCCACATGGCAAAGCCGGGAAGGTTCCGCGACTCGAACCAGGCCGCCATGGAAAGATAAAGATAGGCCGAGTAGGCCTCGGCGTTGAACTGGAGGTTAAAGGCATCCTCGATTTTTTTGTTTAACATTTTCTCACCCCTTCCAGAGTCCGTGGATATTGCACAATTCCCGCGCGGTTACGGCCTCCGCCTTGAGCGCGAAGAACGCCTCGGGAGCCAGGCCCGGTTTGAGGAACTCGCGATAGGCCTTGCCGTCCGCGATCACCTCGATCCATTCGAGATAATGCTTCTCCTCCATCGGGTGCGGCGCGCTTCCCACCTTTACTTTGATGCCGCCCTCGACCTTCTCGATCACCGGCACGT
>CAIUDS010000245.1 GCA_903897985.1 uncultured delta proteobacterium | reverse complement strand
TGGCGCATTTTTTTCAGCGCTTTCAGGTCCTCGCCATCTTCGAGGCGCTCGAGCAACTCCCGGTATTCTTCCAGGCGGATGATCACCGCGACCGGTTTCCCCTCCCGGTAAATCATCTCCACTGATTTCTTGGCCATTTTTCGCCTCCTTTGATTAGCCTAGAATTTTATAAGCGAAAGTCAAATCGGCCGCGGAAACTTTTTGAAGATGTTTTTGCAGGGCATCTGGAAGAAGAATTTGAGATCGGGGACGGCGGAATCGAAGAGCATGGTTCCCAAGGTGGCGCCGGGGACTTTTGGGGATTTGTGGCGGCAGGGGGAGACCGGGCGGTTCTGGTGCGAGCTCAGGGCATGGACGATCTGGTCGGGGGAGATTTTTTTGGGCTCAATTCCTTTAAGCTCGGCCTGCAAGGCCTCGAAGCGCGGCAACGAATTTTTCTGATAGGCGGAAAACTGCGGCTCATTCTTCATTGGCGGAAGGAGAAAATGGTTGGTGCGCGGGACCACGCCCTTGACCTCTTTGATCGAGACCTTGTCCACCGAGGCTTCAATCATCACCGCCCGTTTCTCCCAGAGAGAAATCAGGTTATGGGCCTGAGAAAAGGCGCGGCCGGGGTGAGAGGCGAATTTGATCGCTTCCTTCATGGACCGAGCTTCGAGCATGGCGCGGTCAATGAAATATCTGGGCACACCGTGCCGCCATTTTTTGCCGCCGAGATAGTTGCAGGTGTGGACAATGCCTTTGCTGTTGATGCCGGGTCCGTTGCCGTGGATGATTCCGGGGTAGGAGAGCGCGAGGAAACTGATGCCGCTGGGGGCTTTCACCCGGAGCAAATACATCAATCCCAGATAATGCTCAGACCCGTCCTCATCATGCCCGAGCAGGAGTCGGTCACCAACGCGCGCCAACACGGTGGAACAGTCTTCCTCCCGAGAAAGCCGCATCATGGCGCCGAGTTCGGGATTGAGGTTCAGGATGAACAGGATGTGAAAGGGAACCTCCGCGCCCTGGGCGATCCCATGCAGTTCATCCAGGTATTGCGGAAAGCTTTCATGGGCCAGATAGAGGAACACATCAAAGCGTCCGACCGGGTCTTGGTCCGAGAAATCTTCCAGTTCCTTCAGCCACTTTTTCCGGCGCTTAAGCCCAAGCTGGATTTGCCGCTGGGCGGCTTTGCCGATCTTCAGACCCTGCTCGAAATAGTCCGACGCCGCGACCTCGAAGAGCGGGAAAAATGGTTGATTGGGAATGCGGGACCTATTTTTCATCAATCCGATAATAACCATCCGCGCCGATTTTAACAGCGGGAATCGTTCGGGTCTTCTCGAAAAATTCATAAGCCGGCTTGAGCGAGTCCCAGAATTTTTTCAGGTCCTCGTCCTTCATGGAGAAGAAGGCGAGGGTTCCGCGACAGAGCGAGCTGTCCATCCGGCAGGGGAAGATATGGACCGGGATGGTTTTCTGGCCGTTGGCCTTGGCGTCGCTGGCAATGAGGTAGAGCCTTTCAATGGGTTGATCGCGGATGGCCACGCAGCCGTCGGATACGCAGGACCCGTGAATGAAGATGTCCCCGCCGGGATGGTCCTGATCGCAGAAGGCGCGGTCGGCCTGATTGGGGTAATCCACGCGCAGGGAGAGGTGGAACTTGCTTTGCGGATTGAATTCGGAGAGGTTGTAAAAACCCTCGGGCACTTGGTGGTCGCCTTCCCTGCGCTTCGGGCCGACATTGCCGCTCAGAGCGCAGGCCCGGTATTGCTCGAGCAGCTTATATTGTCCGGCCTCCGGATCGAGCGCCCAGAGTTCAACCGACCGTTCCAGCTTGAACACGCGGAGGAAAATCTTTTTGGGCGGATAGGAAAGGCCGGCTTTTTCCAAAGTTTTTTTCAGGTCGGCAAAGTTTCGTTTGCGCGCGTCCTGAACCCGCGGGGCCTCGGGCGCATTGGCCTTGTCCTCGGTTTCCTTGCCCGATCCCGCGAACAGCAGGAACGCCAGCAGGGAAAGAAAGAGCAAGGGCTTTGCCCGGAGGCAAAACCATGAATTCAAGCTGGTCCCCAATTTTGCCAAGCCGCGTCCTCTCAATTTGATATTAGCACCAAATTTTCCCATTTAAAAACCGTGGCGTTATTTTTGCGCATCCTCTGGCGTGATAACCGCCTGGGTGGCGGAACCAAGTCCCGCGGCCACTTCCGGGATGATCCCGGCCCGGACATAAATCGGCCGGGTCAGCTTGCGGATCGCGGGCAGTTTTCTCGAAAACCAGGCCGCGCCGAGGAGGCAGCAAGCCCCGCCGATCGCCAAGGTATAGGGGGCGCCGATTTTGGCGGCCAGGCTTCCGGCCAGGAGCGCTCCAAAGGGCGAGATGCCGCGGACCGACATGGCATACATTCCCATAACCCGTCCGCGTTTGTCGTCTTCGACCATGGTCTGAATCAGGGTATTGCTGGAGGCGATCTGGGTCATCACGCCGAAACCGGCCAGGAGCATGATGAAGAGCGAGAGGGTAAAGCTGCGCGAGAAGGACAGAGCGATGATACAGACGCTGAAGAGCGCGCAGGCCATGGGGATGATCCGGCCGAGTCCGAGCACGGTGCGGCGGGAGGCGAGAAAGACGGCGGCCACGAGCGCGCCCAGGCCGGTGGCGCCCATAAGGAACCCGAGGGTGTGGGGTCCGCCTTTGAGAATATCCTTGGCCATGATCGGCATGAGCACCGCGTAATTCATGCCCATCAGACTGACCAGGGCGACCAGGATCAGGATGGAGCGGATGGGGATGAACCGATAAACATAAAGGAAGCCTTCTTTGAGCTCGGCGAAGGTGTCGCGGATGTTGGCGCGGTGCGGATGCGTTTTTATGCGCATGGCGAGGAGGGCCGCGATCACGGCGAGGAAGGATAGCCCGTTGATGAGGAAACAATACCCTTCACCCACCGCGGCGATGAGGATTCCGGCGATCGAGGGTCCGAGCAAACGGGCGGCGTTGAAGATCGAGGAGTTGAGGGCGATGGCGTT
>CAIUDS010000244.1 GCA_903897985.1 uncultured delta proteobacterium | reverse complement strand
GTCAGGGCTCAGTTCTCAGTTAAGCGGATTATTGATGAACGGCGCTCCAGCCCTCGAGCTTGGAAAACTCCGGATCGGGCTTTCCCTCAGCCTTGCCCTCGAACCGACCCGAGCAGAGCGTGAGCGTGGTGGCGGTGGAGTTGGAATAGCCGATGCGGTCGGACTACTGGCAAGAATTATTTACTGTTCCTTGCTCCAGATTTTCGCGAAGTCATTCACCGGTTTTGAGAGGTCAATGGCCGGAGCTTTTCCTTTCAGGTATTGGTCGAAAAAGCCCACGGAGTATGCGTCATAGGCCTGGGCCTTTTCGAGGAAGTGCGACCGGAACCCGGGGAGGACGAATTTGGAAACGCTGACCGCCAGGGTGGCATCGGCCGCGGTCATGTGGTCGGTGTCCTTCAGCACGATCAGGTACTTGGGCGCGGGAGCATGGTCATAGATGGCCTGGAGCGGTTCAAGCGGGACCTCGAATTTTTTATCGTCGCCGTTAACCAGCATGATCGGCGCCTTGAGCGAGGCCGCGGCCCGGTCGAGTTCCGGGAACATCACCGCGGGGCTCATCACGAAGATGGCCTTGACCCGCGGGTCGCGGTATTGGAACGGGTCTTTGCCGCGCATGTATTCCAGACAGCACGGGTTGGGGATGTTGCGCAGGCCGAGGTCCTGGAACGAACATGCCGAGGCCGGAGGCGGCTCGGCGCCGCAAAAATTGGGCAGACCCCCGACCAGGAGGGTGGTATATCCGCCCAGGGAATGCCCGGACATTCCGATCCGGTCGGGGTCAATCATGCCCTGGAGGAAAGAGCCGGGCTCGCGGTTCCATGCCAGGGCGCGGTCAATCGCGTCATGCGCCTCCCGGCCGCGATAGGTGAAATCGTAGCCGATGCTTTTCATCATCCCCCCGAACAGCTCCATCACCACTTTGGAGAGATCGAAATTATTTTTCAGGACCGACCAGGTCAATTGTGCCCCGCTGATCTCGGCCCCGCCCTCGATATGGCACATGGCGCTGTCGCGGTGGTCCGGCGCAACCACCACATAACCGTGGCTGGCCAGGTCCTCGTTGATGAACACATGCTGCGCCGCGCACCCGCCCATGCCGTGGGAGAACAGCACCAGCGGATAAGGCGCGCCGGCTCGGTCCGGCGCGGCGTCCAGCCGTGCCGAGAGAGATATTTTAGTGGAATAGCGGTAGGGCGCGGCCGGGTCTTTTTCCGCCGGGTACCAGACCAGGAACGGCGCCATCCGGCCGTCTATTTCGCCATGCAAGATCCTGACCCCAACCGCAAATGGTCCATCCGGAAGCGGAACCTTGGCCGCGGACAAGGGGTCGGAAAAAATTGAGGCAGCCATGAAAGCGGCGAACAAACCCACGACTTTGATTGACCGGCCCATTTCCCATCCTCCTGCCATTTTCATTTCCCTCATTATTCGCCCGTCCTCCTTGCAAATCAACCGGAAAAAATTATAATAGGAGTCTGACTCAGCGGGGGATTAGCTCAGTTGGGAGAGCGATGCGTTCGCAACGCATAGGTTGGGGGTTCGAATCCCCTATCCTCCACCATTAAACCTCTTGATTCCATTGCCTTTCCCATGACGGCGATTTTCGGTTGTGCTGTGGTTGTGTATCCCAGGGCGGCATTTATGGAATCCCCGACCTGCTCCACCAGTTCGGAAAGCCGCCCTTGCCGGGTCTTGGCATATCGGTTCATGGTCAAAGTCGGTGTGCTATGCCGGGCCAGGGTTTGCTGTTCTTTGGCCGTCCCCCCGGCCTGGTCAAGGAAGGTGATGTAGGAATATCGGAGCGAGTGAAAAACTAAGCATCCTTCCGGCGTCCATTCTTTGATCCCGGCCTTTTCCAAATCCTTCCGAAGGGAATCCGTGGTATGCGTGGGGACCCAGAGCATGGGCGCGTCCGGGTCCTTCCCCTGGGCCGATTCCTTCAAGGCTTCAAAAAGGTCTTGCGGGAGCGGTTGCATCGAGGGCAGGCGATTCTTGGAAATTTCGCGCCGGACATTCAAGCCGCCGGTGTCATGGTTAAAGTCGGAAACCTTCAGTTGCATGAGTTCGCCGCGCCGGAGGCCCGTGGTCAAGGCAACCTGATAAACTATCCGGGCTTCCGGGCTGGCGACCGCAAGAAGCCGTTGGGCCTCTTCCAGCGTCAAGGCCCGGCGTTGTGTCATGGGCGCGGTGTCAAATCCTTGCATCCGTTTGAGCGGGTCATCTTCCAGGTATCCCCGGTCAAAACACCACCGGCAAAAGCTCCGCAAAGAATCGGCATGGTTGGAAAGGGTCTTGCCGGTCCGCCCTTGCCCTTGAAAATCTCTAAGGGCGGCTTCCACCCTGGGGAGTCCGCCGTCTAAATCCTTCAAAAGGGTCAAGCCAAGTTTCTGTGTCCACCATTCCAGTTGAACCTGCCGGTGGTCATAATGCCCTTTGCTCCACGGCCCGCCGCGCAAGCCGCCTTGACTATTTCCCCATTGCAAGTATTCCCCCATGACCTCGGTGATCGGCCTGGTGGTGTGCTGGTCCGCGCTTGTGGGAGCCGGGCGATAGCCGCGCCTTATGTCATCTTCCTTCTGCTGAATCGAGGCTGCCAGCTTTTCCGTTTCCGACCGGCTGGCATGGCCGGTCATTATGCGCCGGTTCCCGGTGTGATCTGTGATCTGAAACCGCCATTGGTCATGCGGGACCTTCCGATTTTTGCTGTCCAGGATCGGGACGCGCTTGCCGGTTGCCGGGTCGGTCTTGCTCTTGAAGGTTCGGAATACATAGGCCATTGTTATTCCCCTTCCCGCCGCCACGGGCGCATAAGGACCTCGCTCAAAGTCTGCCCGGATTTCTTGGCTTCAGCTTCCAGGCGCGACCGCTCTGCCGGGGTCAACCTGAGTGTGATAACAATAGACCGGCGTTCGGACGGCTTCATAGGTGGACGGCCCATTTTGGACTTTTTCTTTTTCATACCTGCCCCCATGATATATTATGTATTACACTTTGTCAAGAGGAAATCTTTGCAATGCGTAAAATTTCCCGTTTGGCCTTCTGTTCGGCCTGCTCCGCCCGGTCCTGAATCCAGGCCCGGACCCGCCCGGCAAGCCATACCGACCGGCCTGCCAGCCTGATTCCAGGCGGGATTTCGCCTCTTTGCGCCATGCGCCGGAGCGTCTTTTCATGGACACCCAGGGCATGGGCCAGGGCGCGCGCGTCCATTTCCGCCGCGTCTGGCAATCCCGCAAGCTCTACCAGGCAAACCCCGGCTTCCGCCTGTCCGCCTTGTTCAACCTCGCTCATTTTCGACCTCCACCATTTTCAGTAATCGCCGCAAGAGTTCGGCCCGGTCCGCCGGGGCCTCGGTGATAACAAGCTCCGCGACCGCCTGCTGATATTCGACCTCGCGCCGTTCGGCATCGGACAGTCGCCGGAGCGTGGCCGGTTGCGGTTTCTCAAATAAGCCCGGTGCATCCGCCGCCCTGGTCATGGCCTGCTCCATTCCACCAGCTCAAACCCGATCCGGCCCAGGACCCGGAGCGTCCACCCCAGGGGACCGGGGAGCAGGGAAGCATAAAGCCAGACCCCGGCAAGCTCTTTTTCAATGCACTCCCGGACCGATTCTCCCCGGCCCTCGACTGCGGACCGGCTGAAAGCCGTCCCATGCCGGACCTGCCCTTTGGCAAGCTCGGACTGGATCACCTGGTCAAAATTATTCATGGCAAATGACCGCCTCAATTTTGGTCCAGACCCGCGAAAAAGTGTCCGCGTCCAACTCCGCTTCCAGGATTCCCCGGACCCTGGACCGGAGCGCGGAGCGTTCGGACTTGTAGCATGATTCTGGAAATTCAAAATCCTTCAGGTCCCAGTCCGGCATCGCAAAATCCTTCAGGTCAATCTCTGGAAAATCAAAGTCATCTTTTCCGCTCATTTTCGCTCCCTCATACATTCAAATATCCATATATCTGGATAACCATACCCCCCCGGTATCTCTGAACCCAAAAAGCGAGCGCGGTCCTGGGCAAATGGTTTCAAAAGCAAAACCCGCCAAGATTTCGACCGGGTTATCCCCTGCCCGATTCCCCTGGCCGGGGACCCGGCTTTGAACCCCCTTCCCCTGGTAGATATATACTGTCTTTAAGAATTGAAGCGAGCGATTCCACCAAACCCTAATAAGCCGCTTTAAGAATTGAAGCGAGAAAAGTCCAATATTTGTAATCTGGCTTACAATCCCGCTTTGAAAATTAAAGCGGTATCGCTTCAAGAATTGAATCGAGAGGCCGCTCATTTGGGGTCCCCCGTGTTCTTGATCCAGTCAAGGTTGATCTCAAATTCGCCGGTTGCATCTTCCCCGTTAATCCAGGCCCCAGGACCAGGATCATTCAGCTTCTTTATAAAGCCGTCCGCTTCAAGGGTCTTCAATGCGCTGGCTATGGTTGCGCTGGACGCTCCGGTGTTTTTTCTTATAAGGGAATAGGACTCTTCAACCCGATCCCCTGATTTCGGAGGCCCTTTTTGATTTTGATAACTGGCCTCCGCGAGCAGTTCAAGATAAATTCTCTGCCCGGAAAATTTCAAGGCATTAAATCTCGGATGCCGGAGCAGGTCCAGCTGGATCAAGAGAAAAGGCCCGTGCTTAGGTCCGTGCTTATGGCGGCGATTATTCTGAATCACCGCCCGCTCCCGCCTGAAGCCGCGCCTTGCGCTCCGCAAGAAACCGCTCCGCTTCCGTTTCGGGAATCTGCCAGCGACCTGCGCGCTTCTCCGCCTTGATCCGTCCCGCGTAAAGCAATTGATAAACCCGGATCAAGGAAATTCCCTGGGCGCGCTGGCATAGGTCAATCGGACTCAAAAAGTTTTTCTCCATTTGGTTTTACCTCTGAGTCAGATTTTAATTGCTTAAATATTTATTCCAAGGGGTTATTAAGACAGGCTTATTTACCGCATCGCCGGGGTTCGGAATTTTTCCTTGCTATCAGTTCCATCCCCCGAATTCCGAGGCAAGGGATTTCAACTATCTCGCCGATCCTTTCCTCTCCTCTTTCCCTACGGCGTTTTTCTCTGGCAATGGCGTTGCGGATAAAATCGCGGGCGTTTCGGTAGGTAGGAAATTTTCTCCCCGTTACGCGTAAAATCAAGCCCCTCGTTTTTGCTATGCTTTGGTGGGTCTCGTTCCATATGGAAAAGCAAAACCGATCCATGCCTTGGTTCTCTGGGTTCCGCATTCGGCTAGCAATGCCCATCTGGTCCTTAACTGCGCGGTCAATCAGTTTGAGGGCTTCCTTTTTGATTTGGTCCGGCTCTTTGCTCTGTATCGGCATTGTCAAAATCAAGATTTCTTCTTCTATGAGGATAGAGGGAAAATTGGGGATTCTTGGATCACCTTGCGGTATGCCGATAAATTTTACCTGGCCCTCTTGGGGCGCATAAAATTGTTTTACCATTCCCGCCTCCCGTTGCGGTTGCCTGGTAAAGTTTGGCTGGGGCAGGGCGTCCAGGATCACGCCTTTTCGGGGATCAACCTATCCCCAGCCGCGTGATTTCAGTAAAGCGTCAAGCGGCCCTGTCTGACATCGCCTATTTGCCTGCCGGTCTGCGAGTCGTAAATGTGATAGTCCAGCAGGCGATTTGTGCCAGCGGCGAAAAAGGCCGTTGCGTTTTCAACCACGGCGCGCTGATCCGCTTCACTCGCTTGATACCAGCCGGGCCGGATCGTAATAAACGGCCCCTTGAATTCGCCCCGGTCATAAAAATCCCAAATGCCAACCATATCCCGGCTTTTGGCGGCAACGAGCACAAACTGGGCCGCTTCTATGGCGCGGCCTTGCTTGGCCTTCTGTGCCTGCTCTGCGGCGCGGTTACGCTCCCTATCCGGGGCGTCCTGCCTATCAATAAAGACAACAACCCCGATGATTATTCCCCATACCGCGAGAGCCGCCGCAACCGCCATAAAGACATTCTTTGTCTGCTTTTTCATTTTACCCCCCTTAGTTTTTTGACCCAAAATAGCATAGCAAATCTATTCGGCATGGTCAAAACTCCGCGTCGGTTCGCGCGTGGTTGCGCGTGGTGTCCGCTCTGCCCGTCCACCAGGGGAGCGGCAAGGGTCCCGCGCGCCTGGGGCATCCTGAGCGATTGTATCGCTTCACCGCCGCGCCTTCTTTTCCGTTTCCAGTATCCGGGCGATTTCGCGCCGGGCATTTTCGGACAGGTCCGGCCAAGCGTCCACCAGGGCTTTCAAGTCCGGCGGAAAAGTGGCCGGTTCGGTTATGCTCCGGTTGTGTATCCCTGCCCGTTCCAGCCTTTCCCCCGCCGCTTCCCTGTCCGCTCCTGCTTCCCGCTCCAACCCTTGATTTATCTGGCGGTTGCGGTCTGTCTGCTCCGACTTGCTCCCGGAGTGCTCCGGGGCTTTTTTAGGTTCGAATCCCCTATCCTCCACCATTCTTCGTTCTGCGAATTTGCTTCGCAAATCCTGGAGTTACGAAGGGCAAGCCATTTTTTTCAACCTGCCCGAGGCCACCGATTTGAAGGCGGAAATGTTCAATCCTTTCCTGCCTTAGAGTAGCTTCTTGAATTCTTCCGGGCTCAAGCCCGCGTCTCGGGCAATCGCGCCCATGGTAAAAGCGTTGATCGGGTTATGTCGGGGAATAGTCAGGCGAACAATGCCGTCGGACATAATGATGTGTTTGCCTTGCCGGATCACCCTAAATCCGGCCTTTTCCAATGCCCTGACCGCTTGCTCCGGGTTGATGCCGGGAATCTTGGGCATGTTCAGACGCGGACCGTTTCTTCGGTGACCGTGAAGGTCTGGGCTTCAGTTTTCTCGGCTTCCAGCCACTCCCGAATCGCGATCTGGATGTTCTCGATGGCCTCCTCCCGGGTCGCGCCCTGGGAATGACATCCCCGCAGCGCCGGGCAACTCACCGCGAAACCTTCTTCGCTCTCGATGATCACAATCCTATAATCCATCTGCCTCCATCCTTGAGATGATACTGACCAATTTGGAAAATGTTGTCAAGAACCATTACCCGGCCGCAGCCAAATTTGCAGCCCTCAGCTCAGCCGATTATTTATGGACCGCGATCCAGCCTTCCAATTTCCAAAATTCCTTCCATTGCTCTCGCTCTGAATCAAGCTGACCCTCCGTAACCGCTTGTGCGGCAAATGTGCATATAACCGCGTCCAAGGCGTCTGCGCTCGAAAGCATTTTGTCTTCACCAACAATGAAATCCGCTCTGTTCCTCAAATCCCCAACAATCTTCTCCCTTGCCAATCTTGCCTCTGGAGAAGAGCCGTTATATTTTTCATAGGGTAAATTCCACTTTTGTAGTTGAGCCGCGGGAAAAGCCTCGACCAAAAGTTTCTTATTATTCCGATCATCCCAAGGCCAGATTGGTTTATCCCTTTGCGCAAGAAGTGTCATGCATGCCGCAGTCATTGGGGCTCCTGTTCTTCTTGCTTTTTGCCCGTCCCACATCGGGGAACGAACATTCACCTTTTGCTTTGACCATTCTTCATCTATCATGCGGAGAGGCTTTGGATCTTTTTCAAGCGGTGGGGTCTTCCCTGTAATTTCCTCAACAAATGAAATCCCGCGAGGAAATGGCCGGTTTGGATGCAGAATTTTACCTACTTTTGTTAGAAAAGAAAAATAATCAAGATCCTTGATGAATTGTTTTGGCACCGAGAACGGAGCGTCAATGCCAGCCGCATCAAAATCATTTTTCTGCAAGCGATCCACCAGGGATTCTAATGGGGGTTTGCCGAATGTCTTAGATAGCTCCTGGACTTGAACAAGACTGGTCAACTCCGGCCTTGGATCCGCATCTTGCACCGTTGCAATCCAGACATTGCTCTTCGTGCAGCCAGGCCTCCACTTCAAATGGTCCCCGCTGAAATCTATCCCCAGCCAGGTTTTCTTTGAGGCCATGTTCACCCTCCTTTTGAGTCGAATTTAGACATTAAGCAGTTGGAAGAAATTTAATCATGCCCTTTTGATCTGTCAACCTTGATCTGTCTTTCGGCCCAAGGCGGCCAAACCATCTCTTCGGAGGTGATGAAGCTGCACCGGCCGCGATTTTGGATTCGTCACCCCTTGACTGATTAAAGATCGCATTGTATAAGCAAGGGGTGTTCCCGGACTTAAAATATCGTGCCCCCAAATTTTACAGCTCCTTGTCCCGGCGGGAGTTTTGTCAGCGGATTTCCTTGTTGGCTTCAGCGGTTGCCCTGGGTAATTTTTTGACTGCCGGAACCGCCCAGGCGGAAACATCGCAATTCCTGGACTTGGAGTCAATGGAGTTTCTGAAGGGGATCGCCGAGGCCACCGTCAAGGCCGCGCATGTCCCTCCCGGAGCGTTCAAACCCGGCGGAGGCGTCAACACCACCGGCGTCACCCTGATCACTCCGGGGGGAAATTATCCCGCGTTCTGGATCCGCGACTATGCCATGAGTCTGGACTGCGGCCTGATCGGTCACGGTGAAATGCTCCCGCAGTTGAAACTGATCGCGCGCTGCCAGAACGGGCCGTGCGAACGCAAGTCCCTGAGCGGCTCCGTCATCCCCCCGTTCGCCATTCCCGACCACATCCTGATGAACGGCCGGCCTTTGCATGTCCCGATCGGCATGTTCCAACCGACCTACCCGTGGGGCCCGCTGCCGCCGGCAGATAATCACTTCTACTTCATTCACATCGCCTGGGCCTACTGGCGAGTTACGCAAGATCCGGCATTCTTGTTTGAAGAGGTGGATGGCACGGCCATCCTCGACCGCCTGATCAAGGCCTTTTACGCAACCGTGACCGACTCGCAGACTGGCGCGGTAATGTCCGAACCGGGGCGGCGGATGGTGGGCTTCGGTTTTCAGGACACCATCTACCTGCTGGGGGCGATGTGTTTTGCCACCCTGCTGCGGTGGCGGGCGGCGAAACAGTTGGCGGATTTGTGCCAAGCGGCAAAGAAACCCGAAGCAGAAAAAGAATTTCGAACCATCACCGAAACCATCGCGGACCACCTCCTGCCGTTGTTTGCCGATCCGGGGGAAATCGGGGGCTGGCTCCGCGCCGCCACGGAAAAGTGTCGGCAGCCCGATGTGTGGGCAACGTTATTCGCGCTCCACCTCGGGG
>CAIUDS010000243.1 GCA_903897985.1 uncultured delta proteobacterium | reverse complement strand
GTTAGCCTTTCAGACTCTTGGACGACAGAATCATCATTGGTCCAGGCAGGGTCGCAGCAGGGTCTTTGACCCTGCACCCTCATTGGTTCACTTTGTGCACCTTATAAATTCGTGCGCGATGTGAAACCCCGAGGGTTAAGGGTTTGGACCCTTAAAAAAATAGTGCGGCCCTTGAATCAACAAAAGACGGTTTTTACGGGGAAGGAGTATCTTGAGTTCGGCGAGCGTAACTGGTTGAATTTTAAGGTCTGCCGCGTCCAGCCGCCGACGTTGGTCCAATTGAATTAAGAGGGACCTTGAAAAACTGGGGTTGGGCAAGCCGGCCCGGAAACCGGATTGACAAAAAAGCGGAAAAGTTTTATATAACCGGGGTGGCGAAAGAGGTGAGCAAATGGAAAAAGGACTGATCTTCGCGCTCGACGCGGACAGCCTGAACCAGGCCTTGGAGTGGGCGGAAAGGCTGCGCAAGTATGTTCACGGCTTCAAGATCGGCGCGCAGTTTTTCACCCGGGTCGGGCTTCAGGCGGTCAAGCTGATCCAGCAGGCCCAGAGTCAGGTGTTCCTCGATCTCAAGTTCCACGACATTCCCTTCACTGTGGAGGAAGCCGCATACGAAACCGGCCGGATGGGGGTGTGGATGTTCAATGTCCATGCCTCGGGCGGGACCGAGATGATGAAGCGGGCGCTGCGGGGCGCGGAGCGGGGCGCCCGGGAAATCGGAATGCCGCGGCCAAAGGTTATCGCGGTGACCGTTCTTACCAGTCTCTCGGATCCGGACCTCGCCTCGGTCGGTTTCCATGAAAATGCCGAGGCGCTTACCGTGCGCCTGGCCCGGCTGGCGCTCGAGGCGGGCTTGGACGGCGTGGTGGCCAGTCCGAAGGAAGCGCAACTGCTGCGCAGGGAACTCGGCCAAAATTTTCTGATCGTCTCCCCCGGCATCCGCTTCGAGCCAGCCGCGAATGACGACCAGAAGCGGGTGAGCGGGCCGCGCGAAGCCATCCGCGCCGGCGCCAACTACCTGGTAGTGGGCCGGCCGATCCGGGACGCGCAGGATCCGGTGGCCGCGGCGAGAATGATCATGCAAGAGATTGACGCGGAAGCCTGATGAGCCCCCATATTTACGGCCTCCAGCCGGTGCGCGAACTGCTCCGGCGCCGGCCGGACTCAATCGAGCAAATCCTGATCAGCCGCGAGGAAAGTCATTCGGAGGAAATCCTGAACCTGGCCCGGCAAAAAGGCGTCAAGATCGTCCCGCTCCCGCGGCCGGAATTGGACCGCCTGACCGGGACCCGCGAGCACCAGGGCGTGGCCGCGGCCGCGCCGCTGCCCGAAGTTTTCGCGATTGAAGATGTGCTCGAGCGGGCCGAAGGCAAATCCGATTCCCTGCTCATATTCCTGGACCAGCTCGAGGACCCGCAAAACCTGGGCGCGATTATCCGGAGCGCCGAATGCGCGGGCGCGGACGGCGTGGTCATCCCCGAGCACAAAAGCGCCCGGATCAGCCCCGCGGTGATGAAGGCGAGCGCGGGCGCGCTCGAGTGGATTCCGGTGGCGGTGGTCACCAACCTGGCGCGCGCCTTGGACCTGGCCAAGAAAGCCGGCTATTGGATTTATGCCGCGCGGATGGACGCGAAAAGCACGATCTGGAAAACGGAATTTTCGCCTCAATCCGCCCTGATCATCGGCTCCGAGGGAAAAGGCATCCGGCCCCTGGTCGAGAAAAGCGCGGACTTCGAGCTCGGCATTCCCATGTTCGGAAACCTCTCAAGCCTGAATGCCTCGGCCTCGGCCGCCATCGTCATCTACGAATACCGGAGGCAGCGGGCGATGGCCCGCAAAGGGTAAAACTGGTAAAATTTGTGAAATCGGTTATGTGGCATACCAGCTTCACCAACTTGACCAGTTTGACCAGCTTTACCAAAGGAGGCAGGCGATGACTGAATATCAGGACAAGAGTTTCTGGCTGGGCGCGACTCCCTACGCCGAGAATGCGCCCCTGGCGGAGGACCTCGAGGTTGACCTGTGCGTGGTGGGCGGTGGCTTCACCGGCCTGAGCGCGGCCTATTATCTCAAGAAGAAAAAACCGGATTTGAAAATCGCGGTGCTCGAGAACGAGGTGGTGGGGTATGGGGCGAGCGGAAGGAACGGCGGCTTTTCCATGCCGCTCCTGGGCTGGAACATCACCTACCTGAACTGGGCCTATGGCGAGGAGCGCGCCAAACCGGCGCACCAGTTCATGGTATCGTGCGTGAAACGGACCAAGGAACTGGTGGAGGCGGAAAAGATTGACTGTGACCTGGAATACAACGGGCTGCTGGTCCTGGCCCGGCACGAGCGCCAGTTCCGCGGGCTGGAGCACGATTACGACAATTACCTCAAGCTGGGCATGACCGGGGTCAAGCTGCTCAAAGGCGACGACTTCAAGGCCCGGCTTCATTCCGCGGCCCATATCGGCGCGCTTTATGACCCCGAGACCGCCATCCTGAACCCGGCCAAGCTCAGCCGCGGCATGAAGACCGCGGTCGAGCGTCTGGGGGTGAAGGTCTTCGAGCGCACCCCGGTCTCGAGCTTCGAGCCGGGCCCGACCGTGACCGTGAAAACCCCCAAGGCCACGGTGCGGGCGAAATACCTGGCGCTCGGCACCAACGCCTTCACCGTCCGGCTCAATGTCAACAAGAACTGGTATGTGCCCATGTTCACCTACATCATCATGACCGAGCCGCTCAACGAGAAACAATACTCGAGCCTGGGCTGGACCAAACGCGAGGGCATCGAGGACCACCGCCAACTCGTGCACTATCTCCGCCTGACCGCGGACAACCGCCTTTTGTTCGGCGGCCGCGACGCGCCTTATTATTACGGCAACCAGGTCGAGGGCAAAGACCGCCACGAGGGAATCTTCGCCGGGCTCGAGCGCGACATGAAGGAGTTTTTCCCCGGCCTGGCCGAGGTCAAGATCTCCCACCGCTGGGGCGGCCCGGTGGCGCTCACGCTGCTGATGGTGCCGAAATTCGATTACTACTCGGACCATAAGAACATCGTCTATGGCATGGGCTATTGCGGACACGGGGTGGCCCTCTCGACCAGCGCCGGCCTCATCCTCCACGACCTCCTTTTCGACCCCGAGAGCGATTTGACCAAGCTCCTGTTCGTGCACAACTTCGTGGGCGCGCTCCCGCCCGAGCCCTTCCGCTGGATGGCGGTCAACGCGATCAAGGACTCGCTCCGGCTCTATGATTACTTGACGGACGCATGAAGGATTCGGAAGCGAAGCCGTGCCGGGAGGGGAACGCCGCCCCGATTTCCTTTATCCGCGGCGATGGGCTGAGCGTCGCGGGGTTTTTTCTGCTCGCGCTCGCGGTCCGGATTTTTTACTTGATCAAAGTTAATCCGGCCTTGGGAAATGACGATGAGCGTTACATTTTTATCGCCCGGTCGCTCGCCGCGCTTGATTTTCAAAACGCCATCCACTACCACTACCCGCCCTTCTCCTCCCTCCTGGTCCTGATCTTCGGCTGGTTCAGCCAAAACCTGCAAAGCGCGGCCCGGGCCGCAGCCATCAGCATGAATGCCCTGGCCCTGATCCCGCTCTACTTGCTCGCGCTCCGGATTTATGGGAGGCGAGCCGCGGTCCTGGCCGCGGGGTTTTTCGCCTTCCGGTTTTTCAACTTCTCCGCCTCCGACTTGGCCGAGCAGGTTCAACTCCCGGTCCTGTACCTCGCCCTGCTCTCCGGTTTTGCCGCTCTTCAATCCCAAAAACCGGCAAAATTCCTGCTTACCGGAGTTCTCTTCGGCATCTCCTTCCTCACCAAGCCCGAGGCCTGGGCCTTCTTTCTCCTGTTCCTCCTGATCGGCGCCAGCCATCCGATTTGGGCATGGCTCAAAAGAGCTCCGGCAAAAGCCCCGCGCCGGTTTTTAGCCGGAATAATTTTGGCTGCGGCCGGTTATTTTTTCCTGGCCGGACCATACCTGTTTTCCTATTACCGCGACACCGGCCAGTTTTCCCTTAACCCCAAAGCCCGAACGCTCTTCCTTCATCACAACCTCTATCACCCGCAAGACCTGCAATATGCCATCATGCAGGACCGCCGCGGCTATTACACTTTGGCCCAACGGATCCTGGAAGGCGACCGCATTCCGCTCCGGAAATCGGTGGCCGGGGTGATCTGGCAAAACCGGAAAACTTTTCCGCGCATTTATTGGAACCGTTTCCAGGCCAATCTCTCGAATTATGTGGCCGGGTTTTATCTCCAGCGGATCGCGCCCTGGATTTGGCCGCTGTTGCTGATCCTGGGCCTTTGGCCCCGCAGGTCCCGGCAAAAGACCGTGCCCGAACTGTATGTGCATTCCTTCGCCATGATCCCTGTATTCCTGGTGCCGCTGTTCACGGCCGCTTACCCCAGATTCTTTTCCACCATGATCCCCTGGTTCATGATCATGCTGGGCCGGGGCGCGGAACGCGCCCTTTGGCTGCCCGAGCTGGGTCTGAAAAAAATTCCCCGCCCAAAACTTTTGTCGCATCTGGCCCTGGCCGCGCCGCTCGCGGCGCTCGGCGCCTCCGCGCTGGTCTCGATCGCTCGGACCCCTCCGGAAACCGCATATTGGAGCGAAGTCGCTTACCGGCGCGGGGTTGCGGAGAAGCTCAAACAGATTCTGCCGGAGGGGTGCAGGTTTATGGCGGAACTGGAGAACCAATCGCTCTGGTATCTGGCCGGATTCCCGCCGCAAACCCAGGTGGTCCTGCCCATAGACCCGCTGCCGGATATTATTTTTTACGCGGAACAAACCCGAGCCAAATTCCTGGTCTTCCACCCCAGCGCATTCCAACTGGTGGAGCAGGGCCAAATGGTGCGGAGATTCTCTCGGCTGGAACCGTTGCTGGAACCGGATTTTGAAGAGCCCGGGTTGAAAAGGATTTTCCGGGGCCAAAGCCCGGCCGGCAAAATCTATGTGATCTATGAAATTGAAACGGTCAAATGCGGGAAGTGAAATTCATTTCCACTCGAGCGCCAGCCTAGCCAGGGCGGGCGCGGTCTCGCGGAATGACACCACCTTGACTTTTTTGCCCCGGATATAAATCTGCGCGCCTTTTTTGGTCCCCACCGCAGCCAGGTCGGAGACCCGGGCCTCGCCCGGACCGTTCACGATGCAGCCCATCACTGCAATCCGGAGCGGCTTTTCGAGACCGGCGAGCTTGCGCTCGACCGCCTCGGCAGTCTTCACCACATCAAACTCCGCCCTGGCACAGGTCGGGCAGGCGATCACTTGAACGCCCCGTTGCCTCAGCCCGAGCCCGGACAGGATCATCCACCCCACCCGCACCTCATCTTCCGGCGGCGCCGAGAGCGAGACCCGGAGGGTGTCGCCGATTCCCTGCTCGAGCAGGATGCCGAGGCCGAGCGCGCTAGTCACGGCGCCGCGCAGGCGTGTGCCGGCCTCGGTGATGCCGAGGTGGAACGGGTAATCAACTTTTGGGGCGAGCAGGCGGTAGGCACGGATCGTCTCGATTACATCGCTGGACTTGAGCGAAACCTTGATCAGGTCGAAACCCAGGTCTTCGAGCAATCCGATCTCGGAAAGCGCGCTCTCGACCATGGCCTCGGCCGTGGGGCCTCCGTGTTGGCGCAAAAACTTTTGCTCCAACGACCCGGCGTTCACTCCCACCCGGATGGGGATCTTGCGGGGCAGGGCCTCCGCCACCACCGCCTTGATCTGCTCGGGCTGGCGCAGGTTCCCGGGATTGAGCCTCAGCCCGGCCACGCCCGCCTCGAGCGCGCCCACCGCCATCCTCCAGTCGAACTGGATGTCCGCGATGATCGGCAGGGGCGAGCGCCGGCACAACTCGGGCATGGCCACGAGCGCCGGTTGGGTATTGACCGCGACCCGGGCCAGTTCGCATCCGACTTTTTTCAGGCGCTTAAGCTGGGCCAGGGTGGCTTTCAGGTCCGCGGTCTCGGTGTTGGTCATGGACTGGACCGACACCGGGTTATCGCCGCCGATGCTCACCCCGGCGATTTGAAGGACGCGGGTTTGACGCCGCTTGCTCACTTGGGCTCTCGGGTTCTCAACCATGCTCCGGGTTCCTTTAAACCATGCCGGACGGGTGAAAACCAGGGCTGGTGAATGGGCGGGAACCGGCAGTGGTCAAGGGACTCTCGGGTTGAATTCAGTTGGCGGCATCCGACCCGGCATCCGAGCCCGCCTCCAGCTTCGGCTCCGGCAGCGGCGCGTCTCCTTGAACGGTAAATTTGTGCCCGCAATGCTGGCAGGCCTCGCGGTAATAATTGATGGTGTTCCCGCATTTCGGGCACTTCTTGCCCCGCCGCTTCTTGTGTCCGCGCGAGTGCGACCCGTGCTCAGCGTGCTCGCTCACCTCGGGAAACTTATACTGGCAATGCTGGCAGATCGGCCTCCGATAGTCAATGATGTTATGGCACTGCGGACAACGCTTGCCGATCTTGCGCTTGCGTTTATGCTCTTGCTCTTCGTTCCGCCGCTTTTTCCAGACTTTCTGGAAGTAGAAAAGGTACGCGGTCACGCCCGCAAACCAGGCAATGATAATAGCCACATAAAATATTCGCTCAAAATGCATTATCTCAATTCTCCTTGCAGGAGTAAATCCTCCGGCTTCACCGCGCTCTCGAGGATGCGAATTTCTTCATTTCGGACATTTATAATATAGTATCTAAAACCAAATGTCCAGCCGGATACATTTACTGAATGAGAATTTGATCAACAAGATCGCGGCCGGGGAGGTGGTCGAGCGGCCGGCAAGCGTGGTCAAGGAACTGGTCGAAAACGCCCTGGACGCGGGCGCCTTGAAGATCACGCTCGAGCTGGAGGCCGGGGGCAAACGGTTGATCCGGGTCAAGGATGACGGCGCGGGCATGGGCGCGGATGACGCGCTGCTCGCGCTCGAGCGGCACGCGACCAGCAAGATTCGAAACGAGCGGGACCTGTTCGCGATTTCGAGTCTGGGCTTCCGCGGCGAGGCCCTGGCCAGCATTTCCGCGGTGAGCAAGCTCATGCTCCGGACCCGGGACGCGGAATCCGAATTGGGCAGCGAGGTCCGGGCGGAGGGCGGGGTGATCCGCTCGGTGCGGAAAGAGGCCATGACCCGCGGAACTTCGGTGGAGGTCCGGAGCCTGTTTTACAACCTGCCGGCGCGGCGGGCGTTTTTGAAAAGCGTGGACACCGAGCTCGGGCATATCACGGACCTGGCGACCAAAATGGCGCTGGCCTATCCGGAAGTTGCCTTTGAGTTGTATCATCATAACCAGTGCCTGCTGCGGGCGCCTTCCGCGAAGAGGCTGGAGGACCGCGCTTTTGAGCTCTTGGGCGCGTCGCTCGCGTCCAAACTGATCAAGGTTGAAAGCGAGTCGGCCCTCGGCGAACAGGGCAGCCTCAAGGTTTTCGGCCTGGTCTCTCCGGCGGAACTCACTTTTTCCACCACCCGCCATCTCTACCTTTACATCAACCGCCGGCTGGTGCGCGACAAAATCCTGACCCATGCGCTGCTCGAGGCCTACCGCACTCTGATCCCGAAAACCCGCTATCCCGCGGTCATCCTGTTTCTCGAAATGCCGGCCGCGGCCGTGGATGTCAATGTGCATCCCACCAAGCTCGAGGTCCGGTTCCGCGACCCGGGCAAAATCCACCAGGCCATTTTTGACCTGATCCAATCAGCGTTTCGCATGAAGCCGCAGTCCCTGATCCCGGGACTCGAGCCGGAGCTGGACCATAAAGCCCGGGTGGAACAGGCCATGGAGAGATTCATCAGCCGGCGGCCGCCTGAAAAGTTTCCGCCGGAACCCGCTCCGGCCCGGCCCGCGCCGACCCCGAGGGAAATACCGGAAGAAGTTCCTAAAACAGTCTCGGAAAAGCCGGCCCCGACCCCGCCCCCGCCGCTGGCCATGGCTCGTGAGCGCGAGTTTTTTTCCGGACTCCGCGTGATCGGCCAGTTCCATTCCAACTACCTGGTGCTGGAGTCGGAGGACTGCCTGGTCATCATTGACCAGCACGCGGCGCACGAGCGGGTCAATTTTGAAAAGCTGAAAAGCCGGTTCCAGCAAAACGACATTAACCAACAGATCCTGCTCTTTCCCCAAGTGATCGAGTTATCTTTCCAACAGGGACAAATCCTGACCCGGAACCTGGACCTGGTCCGAAAAATCGGGTTCGACATTGACCTCTTCGGCGGCGAGAGCTTCGTGGTCAAGGCCACGCCCTGGCTGTTGCAGGAATCGCAGGTGGGGCCGCTGCTTTCCGACTTGGCCGACGAACTGGCCGAGGTCGGCCGTTCCAGTTCCTGGGAGGAAAAGACCGACCATATTTTGAGCGTGATCGCCTGCCACAGTTCGGTGCGCGCGGGCCAGCCGCTAAGCGAGCCGGAGATCCGGGCCTTG
>CAIUDS010000242.1 GCA_903897985.1 uncultured delta proteobacterium | reverse complement strand
GGGTGTGGCTCCCACGGCCAGTGCAGGCCGCGGCTTCGGCAGCCAGCCCGGTGCCACCACCTTCAATCTCTTCCCCCTTGCGGGTCAGACGAGCCCCGAACGCCTCTATGGCATGGCGGGCAACGGTGTCCTGATCACGGAGATCATGGGTCTCCACACCGTGGATCCCGTGAGCGGCGACCTCAGCGTAGGCGCCAGCGGCATCCGCATCCGCAACGGGCAGCTGGCGGAGCCCGTGGACAAGCTGACCTTCGCGGGCAACCTGCGGGACTTCCTCACCCGCATCGTGGCCCTGGGCAGCGATCTTCGCTGGTACGGCAGCAGCGCCGGCCTCAGCATCCTGCTGGAGGACATCGCCACGGGGGAGGCGGGGATCAAGGACCAGCTGGAAGTGCTTGCCGGCGGGACCGGCTCGCCGCCAAAAAAGGAATGAGGGGATGATCGGTTGGGGGCTGCCCCTTCTTATCCTCTGATTGGAACTATCGCGCGGGCTGAGGTATCATATTGAATAATGCTGAAGCGCAGAACCATATTCATCCTGTTCCTGATCGCCTTCTTCGCCCATCTGGCGTTGTTGCGGTTTTACGGCATCGGCAGCGCCACGGCCCGACCCATTGACCTGGACCGGGCTGCGGGAAAAAGGCCGGACCAATATATAGAAGTGACGCCGCTTACGCCGGCGGAGCTGGCTCAAAGTTCGGCTCACCAGATTATCGAGGTGCCGCCGGGGCCGGACGAGGACCCGGGTCCGGACGCGAAATATTTGGCCTCCCGGGCGATGCGCGCGGACAAGGAAACCATGGCCCGGCCGGGCCCCAGTTTTGCCGGTCATGCCGGCCCGCCGGTCTCGAGTCAAAGCCTGTTCCAGCCCGGAGCCCGGCAAAAGGCCGGTCCGGACGGGGAGGGCATGACCATGGCCGACAGGCTCCAGCAGGGGGTGAGCGGTCCGGTTTCGTCGGAAGGCTTGATGGCCGGGACTCGAAATTTTTCCGGGGCCAAGGATTTCCTCGAGGGCGCGGCCTATGGCGATGTCACCATGGCCAGCACCTACAAGTTCCAATACGCCTACTTCTTCTACCAGCTCCGGGATTCGATCCGGTTCTACTGGAACCCGGATGCGGGTTTGCACCTGGTGCCGCAAGGGACGGACGACCTGGTCACCCGAGTCCGGTTCGTCCTGAACCGGGACGGCATCCTGGCCGGGACGGAAGTAATCTCGTCCTCCGGCTTCCAGGTGGTGGACCGCGCCGCGCTCAACGCGATTGCGAACGCCACCCCGGTCTTCAATGTCCCCGCGGATCTCCTGGACGCGAACGGCCAGTTGAGCATTGTCTGCGAATTCCGGATTTTGCGCCGCGAATAAAAACGCCAAAAATTCTTTGCTAAGGATTGCGAAATCTGATAAATTTTCATACACGACACACGACAAGTCAGCTTGCGCGCGGCAGTTAATAAAAACGACTCGAACTTGGATACGGCAGTTAAGGAGAAGAGCATGCAGGCGTTAAGGTTCAATTCTGTCTCGTTTTTTAATTCCATAACAAAGGGGGAGAATCGTGTCCACTAAGACGGCGGAAATTCCTGCGGTCTGGATCACCGGCGCGTCCTGCACCGGTTGTTCCGTCTCGCTCCTCAATGCGGTGTCGCCCACGGTCAAAAATCTGCTGATTGACCCGGTGATCCCGGGCAAGCACCTCAATCTCCGCTTCCACGCCACCATCATGGCCGGAGCGGGCGAGCCCGTCATGCAGGTGCTTCAAACCACCCAAAAAGCCAACCCGGGCGGATACCTGCTGCTGGTGGAAGGCTCGGTGGTGACGAAGGACGACGGGCTTTATTGCACGATCGGAGAAACGGCCGGGAAGCACATCACTTTTCAGGACAAGTTTCTGGAATTGGCCAAAGACTCGCTGGCCGTGGTCTGCATCGGAACCTGCTCGAGCTTCGGCGGCATCCCCGCGGCCAAGCCCAACCCGAGCGGCTCGAAAAGCGTGAGCCAGGCGCTCGCCGAGGCCGGGATCAAGAAGCCGGTGATCAATGTCCCGGGCTGCCCGCCGCACCCGGATTGGATGCTGGGCACGGTCGCCATGGTCATGCTCAAGGGCCTGCCCGGGGCGGACGACCTGGACTACGCGCTCCGGCCCAAGGCCTTTTACGGAAAACTCATCCATGAGAACTGCTCGCGCCGTCCGTATTTTGACGCGGGCAAGTTCGCCAAGCGCACCAGCGATGAAGGGTGTCTCTTCTCGATCGGATGCAAGGGCCCCATGACTTACGCGGACTGCTCGACCCGGCTCTGGAACAACGGCGTAAGCTGGTGCGTGGGCGCGGGCTCGCCCTGCCTGGGCTGCTGCGAGCCGACTTTCCCGGACGACACCCAGCCCGTGTTCGAGAAGCTGAACCAGGACCGGCTCTCGCGGTTCCTGATCAAAACCCGCGGATAAAAGGGAGGCAAAACATGGTCCAGAAAATAGTGATAGACCCCGTGACCAGGATCGAGGGACACCTGGGCATCGAGGTCCTGCTTGACGGCGCCAAGGTCAAGGAAGCCAAATGTTCCGGCACCCTGTTCCGGGGCTTCGAGATTTTTCTCAAAGGCCGCGACCCGCGCGACGCCCAGCTCCTGACCCAGCGCGTCTGCGGGGTCTGCCCTATCGCCCATTGCATCGCCAGCACCCTGAACCTCGATTCCGCCTTCGGCATCGCCGACCAAATCCCGGACAACGGCCGCATCCTCCGAAACCTGATCTTCGGCAGCAATTATTTGCAGTCCCATATCCTCCACTTCTATCACCTGGCCGCGCTCGATTATGTGGATGTGACCGCGGTCGCGGACTATGACGGCGCCGACCCCGCGCTCAATTCCGTCAAGGATTTCATTGCCCGCGGCGCGCTCGAGCCGTTTGTGCCGCGCTACGAGGGCGATTACCGGTTTGACAAGAAGACCAACCAGGAACTGGTGAGGCATTATGTGCTGGCGCTGGAGATGAGGAAACTGGCGCAGGAAATGCTGGTGGTTTTCGGCGGGAAGATGCCCCATACCGCGAGCATCGTCCCGGGCGGCTGCACCGAGCATCCCACCATTGACAAGATCACCGGGTTCCTCTGGCGCCTCAACAAAATCCGCGATTTCATTGATACCGTCTATATCCAGGATGTGATCGCGGTGGCGAAAAAATATCCCGACCATTTCAGCCTCGGCGCCGGTCCCGGCAATTACCTGTCCTATGGCATCTACGACCTCGAGACCGCAAACCCCGACTACACCAAACGCAAACGGTTCGTGCCCGCGGGCGCGGTCGAGCAAATGAAGCTCAAGGCGCTGGACGCTTCCAAGATCACCGAGTCCCTCAAGAGTTCCTGGTATGACGGCCCGGACGCGGTCCATCCTTCGCAGGAGGACACGGTTCCCAATCGGAAGAAAACGGGGGCCTATTCCTGGCTCAAGTCCCCACGCTATGAAGGCAAGGTCTATGAGGTCGGCCCGCTGGCGCGCGCCGTGGTCAGCTACCTCTCCGGGGTCGAGCCGGTCAAGAAGGCGGTGGACGGAGCGCTGGCCGAACTGAAAGCGGATGTGGGGGCGCTGAATTCCCTGCTCGGCCGGCACGCGGCCCGGGCGCTCGAGGCCAAGATCGTGGCGGACGCCATGGCCGGCTGGGTGCTCGAGCTGAAACCGGGCGAGCCGGTCTGCGCGCGCTACGAACTCCCGGATCAGGCCTCGGGCATGGGGCTGACCGAGGCGGCCCGCGGCTCGGTCGGGCATTGGATAAAAATAACGGATAAAAAAATTGACCGCTACCAGTTGGTGGTGCCCACGACCTGGAACGCCTCGCCGCGCGACGAAAAAAACCAGCCCGGTCCGATCGAGCAGGCGCTCATGAACACCACGGTAAAGGACGCGAACAATCCGTTCGAGTTGGTGCGGGTGGTGCGGAGTTTCGATCCGTGCCTGGCCTGCGCCATCCATGTGATTGATTTCAAGGGCGCGAAAATATCGGAGCTCCGGATTGGCTAGGAGGAGAAAGATCGCCGTGCTCGGGGTGGGAAACATCCTGATGGGAGACGAGGGCCTGGGCGTGCGCGCGGTGGAAAAACTCCACGCCCTTAAGCTCCCGAAAAATGTGAGCCTCTACGACGCGGGCACCTGGCTGCAGTCGGTGCTGGGGACGCTCGAGGGGTTTGACAAGATCGTGATTGTGGACGCGGTCAAGGCCGGCGACAAACCCGGCTCGATCTACCGCTTCACGCTCGAGGAGTTGGAGGCGGGCCGGAAAGAGGAGGTCAGCTTCATGGTCTGTTTCGGGGTTTGAAGGCCTGCAGAAGATTCTGCAGTCAATATAGAAAAGAGACAGGAGGAAAGAAAGAGGCATTTGATATTGGTGCCCC
>CAIUDS010000241.1 GCA_903897985.1 uncultured delta proteobacterium | reverse complement strand
GTGACGATGACGCCGGTGACGCCGAGGGCGATCAGACCGATGATGGAAATCTGCCGGACAATATTGATGAGGTTAATCCTGGTCAGGAAAGCGGGTGACAATAATGAAGCGACTATGAACATGCCGAGGAAGATAAGAAATATTCCATATTTCCGCAAGAGATTATTGATGAATGCGCGAGAAGCCTGCCGGCTGGTCTTGCTTGGTTTGTTCGTTTCCACCGTGCCCCTGTCCACTTTGACCCCCTTTACGCTTTCATGCCGCAGCCAGGCTCATGCCGGTAGCCAAGCGCAGGATCTTCTCCTGGGTCGCTTCCGCCCGGGTTAGCTCTCCGATCTTATCGCCTTCATGCATGACCATGATCCGATCGCTCATTCCCAGAATCTCGGGCAGCTCGGAAGAGATCATGATGATGGTTTTGCCTTGACGCGTGAGCTCCGTCATGAGTCGGTGGACTTCGGCCTTGGCTCCCACATCAATGCCGCGCGTTGGTTCGTCCAAGATTAAAATGCTCGGTCCGGTCAGCAGCCAGCGCGAAATCAGGACCTTTTGCTGATTGCCGCCCGAAAGGTACTTTATGATTTGCTTCAGGCTCGGGGTCTTGATTCGCAATTGCTCGCGCATTTTCTCGCAATCGGAGGTGATTTTGCGGAAATCTACAAAAATACCCCGCATATACGATTTCATATTCGCGATTACCATATTGTCCCGGACCATCGCGTTGATATAAAGTCCGGTGAGTTTCCGGTCTTCGGTCAGGAGAGCCAATCCCAAGCGGATCGCGTCCGCGGGCGACCGGATCTCGACTTTCTTCCCGGCAATGAATACTTCCCCGGAATCCGGTCTGGTTACTCCGAATACGGCCTCGAGCAGTTCGGTCCGCCCCGCGCCCATGAGTCCGGCAACTCCGAAGATTTCGCCCCGTTTGACCTCGAAGCTGACATTCTTGAACTTGGAGCCCGTGAGGCCCCTCGCCTCGAGCACGGTCTCTCCGATCTTGGCCGGTTCTTTATGGAACATCTCGGTGAGTTCGCGCCCAACCATTTTTTGGATGAGCAGGTCCCGCGTCAGCGTCTGAGTCGGGTCGGTGCTGATATACTTTCCATCCCGGAACACCGTGATCTCATCGGTGATCTCGAATACCTCATCCAGCTTGTGCGTGATATAGATAATGGATCGGCCCGATTCTTTGAGGGAACGGATAATCTTGAAGAGCACACTGACTTCCGCTTCCGTAATTGCGGAGGTGGGTTCATCCATGACGATCAAATCGGAATCGTAGGATACCGCCTTGGCGATCTCGATGAGCTGAGTATTGGCGATGCTGAGAGCGACCATCTTCGTATTGGGATCAAGTTTGATCGCCAGGCGATCGAGCAACGCTTTCGTCCGCTGGTTCATTTTCTTCATATCCACCAGACCATACCAGGTCCTCGTTTCCCGCCCCAAAAAGATATTTTCCGCGATGGTCATATGCGGGATCGGGTTCAATTCCTGATGAATCATGGAAATGCCCTGAGCCAGCGCGGCATGGGTGTTGCGGACGATTATTTTCGCGCCTTTGAAAATGATCGTGCCAGAATCGGGGGTATACATCCCGATCAGGCATTTCATGAGGGTGGACTTGCCCGCGCCGTTCTCGCCCATGAGGCCGTGAACGGTCCCTTTTCTAACTTTGAGCTGGACATTATCGAGGGCGCAGACACCGGGGAACTGTTTGCCGATATCGGTCATGCTCAGCAGGTATTCATCCGCCATTCGGTTCCTCCCCCGGCTACTTCTTCAGGAAGCTCTTGTAGTTGGCCTTGGTGACCGGCTGGTAAGGAACCCAAATGATGCCGTTCTTGACCTTGGAATTCGGCTTCCCCAAAGCCATCAGGTATGCGGCGTTCATCCCTTCGTCGGCCTGCCCTTTCGGGTCCTGGAACACGGTGCAATCGAGCTCGCCCCGGTCCATCGAGGCCAGGGCGTCGTCGCTGCCATCAACTCCGCAGACGCGGATTTTGCCGAACTTTCCCGCCGCCTTGATCGCCAACAGGGCGCCGAGCGCCATTTCGTCGTTATTGGAGGCGACGCCGTCAATCTTTTTGCCGGAAGCGAGCCAGTTCTCCATCAGCGTCTTGCCCTCGTCGCGCTTCCAGTCGGCGTTCTGCTCCGCGAGGATTTTAATGTTGGGGTACTTCTCGGCGAGGACTTGCTTGTATCCCGCGGTCCGGTTGCGCGCGGCTTCGTGGGAGAGCTCGCCCATCATGATGACGATATTTCCCTTGCCGCCCATGAGCCGGCCGAGCTCGGTCATCTCGAAAATGCCCGCATCAATGGACCTCGATCCAACATAGACCACGCCCGGGGGAAGGTTTTCGACCTGGCGGTTCAAGTAGACCAGAGGAACCTTCGCCGCGGTGACCATCTTGGTGATCTGATCCACGGCATACGGGTCGGCGGGCATGATCACGAGCGCGTCCATCTTCTGAGCCAGAAAATTCTCAACCTGCCCGGTCTGGTTCGCCGGGTCGTTCTTGGCGTCAACGATCGTGAGCTCGACATCCTTGTGCGCGGCCCCCCATTTCACGATGTCCTCCCGCACATAGGTCAGCCACGCATCATCAAACAGGGCCATGCTCACACCGATCTTGATCTTCTTGGCCGGCGCGGCCGCCCCGGAGAACGCGATCATGACCATGAGCGCAATCGGGAGAAATCTTTTCATCTTCGACCTCCTGGCAAAGATTCGAGACCTGCGCATCTAACTGCAACGCGGCTCGTTTGACGCCGCGATTCAGAACTGAACGACAAAGACTTCGTTCATGCGAAACTACCTTGGCCGCCTTGGTCCCGTTCCTCCTAAGTTTTTTCTATTTCCCAATCGCTGTCAAGTCGCGGCCCCCGCCTTGAGCTTTTCCAGGATTTCAGCCCGGAGTGATTCTGGCCAGTCCGGCCAAGCTTGAATGACGGTCCGGAGGTCCACCGGAAAATCGGCTGGCTCCGTTAGGTATCCGGTTGTGGTTTTTGTGGGTTCCGGCGGAGTTCCGCCCCCAAAGTAGGAGGTTAATTTTTTCCCTTGACATTGGCAGGGGAATTTGATACAAAATGGGTGGCAGTATCCAGGGGTGAAAAAGTTGAGGGGATGCTTTTGGATATGCTGATCTACGGTGTTGGCCGCCCCGGAACTCTGGAAAAAATAAGACGGTGTTGGCCGGGGTTAAACTAAAGGAAAAAGAAGGGAGGCAAAAATGAAAGGGAAAGGGATTTGGTTTTTCGCTCTGGGATTGGCTTTCCTGGTCATGGCTTGCGGGGAGGAACCGAGCAATAGTCCCGGTGGAAATCCAACCCAGGCCCCGGTGGATAAGCTGGACTACCAGGCCTTGTTTCTCACGACCACGATCAAGAGTGGACCTCCCCTGGACAGCAATACCACGACTGCCACTTTCAAATTCTCCTGCGGCAAGGGCAAGAAATGCGCCTACAAATGCAGCCTGGATTCCTCGGCCTGGAAAAAATGCAAATCTCCGAAGACCTACACCAAATTGGCGGAAGGAGATCATGTTTTCCAGGTCCAAGCCAGGACCCGCTCAGGCAAAAGTTCCCTGCCCGCGAGTTACTCCTGGACCGTTTTCATCCCCTGGGGCCAGGTTGTGGCGGGAAGTGGACATAGCTGCGGGATTCTTACGGATCATACCCTATGGTGCTGGGGAGCGAATGCGGATGGCCAGATCGGAGACGGGACCACCGCTAACGGGTTTTCTCCCATCCAGGTCGGCGCTGATACCAATTGGGCTCAGGTTGCCGGAGGAGATTCCTATTCCTGCGCGACCAAGACCGATCATACCCTTTGGTGCTGGGGAGGGAATGCGAAGGGCCAGCTCGGGGATGGGACCTCGGTCAGCTTGCCCGCTCCCGCCCAGGTTGGAGTGGGGACCAATTGGGGCCAGGTTAGCGCGGGAGCTGATTATACCTGCGCTGGCAAGAATAATGGCACGGTCTGGTGCTGGGGAGATAATTGGTCCGGTCAACTGGGATTGGGAAAGAAAGCGGGCCGAACCATTTATTCCCCCGCCCAGGTTGGAGGGGAAACCAATTGGGGCCAAGTTAGCGCCGGAGCCGATCATACCTGCGCGACCAAGACTGATAGCTCGCTTTGGTGTTGGGGAGATAATGGGTCTGGTCAATTGGGATTGGGAAAGAGAGCGGGCCGAACCATTTATTCCCCCGCCCAGGTTGGAGGGGAAACCAATTGGGGCCAGGTTAGCGCCGGAGCCGATCATACCTGCGCGACCAAGACTGATAACTCGCTTTGGTGCTGGGGGAAGAATTGGTCCGGTCAACTGGGATTGGGAAGGAAAGCGGGCCGAAAAATTTATTCCCCCACCCAGGTTGGAGGGGAAACCAACTGGGGTAAAGTTAGCGCCGGAACTGATTATACCTGCGCGACCAAGACGGATAACTCGCTTTGGTGCTGGGGAGCGAATGCGTCTGGTCAGCTCGGAGATGGAACCTCAGTTAATCGGTATTCTCCTACCCAAGTTGGAGCAGGAACCAATTGGGGCAAAGTTAGCGCCGGAACTGATCATACCTGCGCCAGCAAGAATAATGGCACGGTCTGGTGCTGGGGAGATAATGCGTCTGGTCAGCTCGGAGACGGAACCTCAGTTAACTGGTCTTCTCCCACCCAGGTTATCATAAAATAGAGACGCTCCGCTTAACCCGGACGGCGTCAATAAGTTGATGGCCAAGGATAAAAACATTTTCTGGCTCATTTTCTTGTTTTTGGCCGCAGTCGGAGCCAGGATCATCGCCGCCTGGGATAATGAGATTTTTGCGGACGGCTGCGGGTATGTGATGCACGCCTGGAGCATTGCCCAAGGGAGGCTCTCCACTCCTTACTGGATGTCCGGGATTGACCATTATTACCCGCCCTTTTATCCCCTGGTCATTTATCTTTTCCATTTTGTAACCGGCTCCTATCCTTGGGCCGCCAAGCTGGTCAGCGTTTTTTGCAGCGGCCTGCTGGTGATCCTGGCTTATTTCTTGGGCAAGAAAATCTTTGATGCGCGGGTCGGCCTGTTTGCCGCGGCGTTTCTGGTGTTTCAGCCGCTCTTTTTTGAGGTCGGCATCAATGCCTATTCCGAGCCGCTGTTTTTGGTCCTGATCTGCCTCTCCATGCTCTGGGCTTGGCAGATGCTGGAGCAAAAGAAGCCTCATCAAGCTTTTCTGGCCGGCATGTTCCTGGGATTGGCCTACCTCACCCGGGGACAGGCCCTTGCCGGCCTGGCCAGCCTGGTTCTGGTTTTGCTCTGGTTCGCCCTCGTTCAGAAAAAATTCGGGTTTAGACAATTTGCCCGATTCCTGCTCCTGGTTTTATTGGGATTCTATTTGCTCGCGCTTCCCTACGACCTGTATTGCTGGAAAAAGGAAAAGCTCTGGGGACTCAGGTTCCGGATCGAATTTTTCAAAAAAGGCTACCAGTTCGATAATCAACTCGAGTGGTTTATCCGCGAGCGGACCTTGACCAGGCAGGGCGATCAATTTCTGACCCTGCAGCAGGCGCGCGCCAATTCTCCGCTCCAATTCATCCGGACCAACCCGGCCGCGTATCGGAACTGGCTCCGGGCTGATTTTAAATATGTCTTCAGCAAAAAATTCCTGTGGAACAACCTGGTCACCTACCTTCTCTGCTTATCCGGCTTGTTCCTGATCCTGGGCCTGGTCTTGGGATGGCAGCCCCGGCTTAGCAACTTTTCCGCTCATGCCTATCTATTCTTATGGTTTTTTCCGCTCCTGATCATCATCCCGCTGTCCGTTTCGGTCATAGACCGGTATTTTCTTCCTCTGGTCCTAAGCCTGGCCGTCTGGTTCGGCTGCGGAATGGAATTATTGAGTTCCAAAATTTCCGCCCTGGCCCGGGAGCGGTTTAAGATCAAGAGCGCACATCTTGACGGGGCTGTGGCTGCCATCCTGCTCCTGGCAACCATCTATCCCCATTCCCAGATCCGGGAGGCGCTCAAGGTTAAGAACATCTATGCGCAGCAGGATGAGGTCAACTGGCTCAAGGAAATGACGGGAAATGCGGACCGGGAAATTATCCTCGCTTCTCAGCCTTATTCCGCCATGTACAGCGGAAATTACTGGTACATGCTGCCCATAGACAATGTCAACCGCACCGCGATCTATGTCCGGGCGCAGAAAGCGGATTTTTTATTGGCCGATTCCGTGTTTTATGACTGGACCAAGTCCCCCAGCGACTATGCCGATGTTTTTCTCAGCCCCTTTTCCAAGCCCGGCCTGAAATATCTGGGCTCCTTTTGGTTCGGCAAGGATCAACAGCATGTCCAAAAAACCATCTATAAAGTCGAGCCGGGCCACGCGTCAACGGCGCTCCGGCCCAACATCATCCTGATCTCAATTGACACCCTAAGGGCCGATCATCTCTCTGGTTATGGCTATCAGCGCAATACCTCCCCTAACCTCGACCGGATCGCGGCCGAGGGGGTCAGGTTCGAGCGCGTGATCAGTCAATCGCCCAAGACCGCGCCCAGCCACATGACCATGTTCACCTCGCTCTATCCGGAAATCCACGAGGTCAGACATTTGTATGATGATCCGACCAAAATCTACCCGCTCTCCCGGGCTTGGACCACCCTGCCCGAAATCTTGAGCCGGCACGGCTACCGCACCGCGGCCTTCACCGGCGGCGGCCAGATGGGAAAGAATTTCGGGTTCGAGCGCGGCTTTGAGGTCTTTGAGGAAAACATGCTCCAATTGGAATGGCAGGATTTTGACCCGGTCTTCAAATGGCTGGACCAGGTTAAACCCGGAGAACCCTTTTTCCTGTTCCTCCACACCTACCAGGTCCATGACCCTTATTGTCCGCCGCCGCCCTACAACAAATTATATGACCCTGACTATTGGGGCTGGATCATTGATGACTATCAGAAGCTGCAAAAACTGGCCGTGAGCGAGCGGCAATTCCGGGCCTTGCATAATGTCTTCTGGGGCGGCGCGCAAAACCAGGTCAAGGGCGACGAGCTCAACCTCAGCCTGATTTCGCCCCGAGACCGGGATCACATGGTCGCGCTTTATGACGGCGAAATCAAATACACCGATGAAATCCTGGGAAGGTTTTTTGAGGAATTGAGAAAGCAGGGCCGACTGGGAAATGGAAAAACCCTGCTCATTATCACCTCCGATCATGGCGAAGAATTCCGCGAGCACGGAGACTTTTTGCATAAACGACTTTACCGGGAAACGCTCGAGGTGCCTTTGATTTTTTACTGGCCCGGAGGGTTGCCGAAGGGAAAGGTCATGAAGGGACAGGCGCGGCTGCTGGATCTGGCGCCCACCGTGCTCGACCTGATCGGGATTGAGCCCCCAGGCCAGATGCAGGGGGTCAGCTTGAAATCCGCGATTGCTTCCCAGCGGGAGGTTTATTTGAGCGCCTACAGCGCCGATCCTTTTATCAAGCAGCAACGCTCGCTCCGGACCGGAGCCTGGATGTATTATCTCGATGAGGCGGAACGGATCGAGGGGCTTTATGACAAGGACAAGGATGAGCAGGAGAAGTTCAATCTATTATTCGGCTCTCCCCGGCTGACCGATTCGGTTCGCGATCAAGCCAAATATCTATATGACTGCGTGCTTAATTTTAACTATTATAATCTGAGACATCGGCTGCTGCTCTCCGATATTGAGCGCAAGGCTCAACCCTCTCCAATCAGCCCGGAACAATTGGAAACCCTCAAGGCCTTGGGATATGTCAAGTGAATTGGACAATTCCCGATTCCCTCCGCCTGCTCATCTTCAAGAATAATTGATAACCTTTCCCTTCCGTGCCGTTATCTTTCCCGGTGGCCTTAGCAAGGCAGGGGCGCATTGAATATACTCGCATAAGCGGCAATGCTTTTGACCCAAAAATCCAAATCCGCTGGTTTGACCGCCATGTTATCCCCCTTCCTTCTGAGTTTCCGGGTTCATCTTATGTCCCGGGGCGCAGGTCTTATTTGATAATCAGGAACGAATAGGTGTCAGCGATCAGGAATATTCCGCGCTCAATCACCAGGTCGGAAGCCTCTCCCGGAGTAGTTATGACATCTGTGCTTCTGGGGTGGGACCGATCGGTGACATCAATTTGGACCACGCCTCCGTTGTAGTCCGCGACGTAGGCAAGATTGTTCTTCAATAGCAGGCCCAGGGGGTAATGGTCAAGGATCAGCCTGCCGGCGAGCCTGGGCGCGGCGGGCCGGGAAATATCCACCACCACGAATCCATTGTCGTCAATCAGATAGGCAAAGCCGGCCTGGGCATACACTTTGGTGACCCCGGGGTCGGCAAAACTGGAAAGTGGGACGAGCTTCCAAGGGTTGGTCGCATCCACGAGCTCCAGACCGGTTTCCTCGGCAATGTATCCGTTGCCATCTTCTCCGAGATAGATGGACCAGGCCGGGCCCGCAGAGGGATAAATGCCGACAAAAAACGGAAAAGTCGGGTCGGAGATTCTGACGATTTCCACCCCGTGATTGTATTCCGCGATATAGGCGTATTGGCCTTTGAGGAAAAAATCATATCCGGGCCCGTTAAAATTATAGCCGGAGACGATGGTCGGTCGTTCCGGCCGAGAAATATCTATGATCCAGAGCGTGAAGTAGTCAATCACATAAACATAGTCTCCCCGCACGATCACCCTTTTGGCGTAGATGTTTTCCACCGAGCTGACCCGCTTGGGCTGGCCGGGGTCCGAGACATCCACGATTTGCAGGCCGGTGTGGAAGGTGGTCACGAACGCGAGCAGTCTCCCATCCCCGGTCTCCTTGGCGGCCACATCTTCCACGGAGCCGAAAGTATAATAGCTTCCGAGCAGGGTGGCGGAGAAGGGATCGGGCGGAAGTTTTAAGGTGTAAATATACAAACCCTTGAACTTATCAACCACGAACAGATGTTGATAATACTTGTAAACATTGCTGGCCACCCCGTCGGCGCCGTCCCGGCTGACGAATCCGACCTGGGACGGGGCCGCCGGGTTGGAAATGTTTAACGCGTAAATTCCGACAAATTGGTCGGTGAAATATGCGTAATCCCCGTCCAGGAAGACGGTGGGCAGGGAATAGGGCAATTGATTTTCAGCCTGGGTCCAGAGTCCCGCGGGCAGGGGATTGGACGGGTCAGAGACATCTATGATTTGCAAGGCATCCAAGGTGGCGGGGAGGGTGACATAGGCGAAATTATTCCGGACCACCACATCAAAAGCGTATCCTGCGGTGGGGAATTGGGACACTTCCAAATAGGCGGGCAAGGCGCTCAGATCATAGATGCGGAGGCCGCTGTTGCCGTCCGCGATATAGGCATAGGGATAGTCCAGGAACCCATTCTGCACATCGTCAAAGGGAATGGCGGTTACCAGAACCGGATTCTCCGGGTCTGAAACCTCCACGATTTCCACCCCGATGTAATCGTTGAGATCAACCCGGCCTTCGGCGACCAGCGCATAGGTATGGGTTCCGTCCGTGTCAACCGAGACATGATGGGCATAGCCCGCGGTGGGGAAGGTTGCGATCAGGCGGGGATGAGTCGGGTCGGAGATGTCCACGATTTTCAGGCCGCCATTCCCGTAAGTCATATACAAATAGGGCCCGGGACCGACCACGATTTTCTGGTTGGTCATGAAGATTCCGCCGCTGCCGTTGATCCCGAGCATCAGGGTAGCCACCTTCTTGGGGGCGCCGAGCATGGCCAGATCGAAAACCACCAAGCCGTTGGCATTGGAGCAATAGGCGTAATTGCCGTAAATTTTCACGTCCTGGTATCCGGACCAGAGGATGCTGTTGACCAGGGCGGTATTGGAATAGTTGGATTGGCCCTTGGAGTTAAAAGCCACCACTCGGTAGAAGACCGGCATATTCTGTTCCGGGGTATAATGGTCCTCGTAAGCGGTAACGTCGGCGCCGACCCGGCCGACCTGCTGGAACTGGCCCGCATTGCCGATCTTGCGCTCAATAATGAATCCATCCTCGTTGTCGGAATTATCCTGCCAGGTGAGATGGATGGATCCCAGCCGGGCACCCAGGCCCGAAGGCCCCTCCGGACGGTCGTTTTCTTCCGAGGGATTTCCGATCATGCAGGACGACCGGGTTAAAATCCCGAGCCCCAGGATCAGGGTCAGCCCGAATTTGACCAACCAGGCTTTTGATTCAGGCTTCATTCATTTCTCCCTCACGAATAGTTGAATCCCGGCTTTTTCCCGCCCCGGATCTGAAACACCCTCTGCCCGACGGTTTTTAATTTATCCCTTTTCCGCGTCTCTGTCAATTCTTCCGATTGCCGGGTTCACGATTAATGATTTCAAGGCCAACGCGCTGGGAGTGCCGCGGCTCTTGGCCCCTTTGCCTGACTAAATTATCCACTCCCTCCCGGAGCAAAATGTTGGCCAACCGGGAGATCTCTCTACGGCAACAGAACGATGACATTGGGGAGGGAATCCCCGAAATTATCATGATTGGCGCTAAAGGACATCAGCAGGGAGGGCGGATTTCCCAGGGCGTTAAGGTCCAGGGCAAATTCAATCACCGACCCGGCTTTACAGCCCGAGACCGAGCTAAACGGATACTGATTCCCGGTATCACTGGGACCTCCCACCAGCCACTTGGTGTTCATGACCGTGCCGGGATTTTCGCCCTTCCAGTTGAGCGCGACCACTTCATTTTCATCATTGATTCCCATATCCCCATCCCGCTCAAAAAACAAAAAGTATTGGACTTGATTGGAGAAACCCTTGAGCAGGCGCACCTGAACATAAAGGGTGGTGCCGGTCCGGGCCAAATACATCCCATTCACATCAATATGGTTCACCCCGTTCCCTCCCCCGGAGTTGTCATCATCGTTGTCCCAAATTTGAGAGCTGATGCCGTCGGTCTCGGTTCCGGTGATCTGACCGTCAATAGTGAACGCGCCCGGGTCCGGAGTGATTTGAGTGACGGTAAAACTATTTTCCCGGAGCATGGTCATGGAACTGAAAAAGTCTGCGCTGGGAGTGAAAACTACGTTGGATAATTTTAAAACATTGCCGGTCAGGGAATAATCCGCGGCCAGATCATAACCCGTTATGAAGCCGGTGATGACCAGCTTGCCATTGTTGTCGGTATAGGTTGAGGCCGAGTTGAACATACACGGCGCAGGATCATTGCAAAATGCTCCATACATCTCAAACACTCCCGTATCTTTGAATACCCATTTTAATCCCACCCCATCCACATTATCATGTTTATTGGGGTCCGTGAACCATACTCCCAGCACCGGGCTCCGGTAGGGATCCGGGACCGACACGGGATTGGGCTTCTCAACGGTAGTGCCGTCTCCGAGCTGGCCGGAATTATTTTTGCCCCAGGCATAGATGGTCCCGTTGGATTTCTGCGCGCAACTGAACGAGCTCCCGATCGAAACCGCTTTCAGGTCAATAATCGCATTATGAAGATTATCCACCAACTGGACCGGGGCATTTCTATCCACGCTGGTGCCGTCACCGAGTTGAAAATCATGGTTCTCGCCCCAGCACCAGACCGTGCTGTCAGACTTCTTCCCGCAGGTGTGATTGGCCCCGGCCGCGACCGCGACCCAGGTGTTTTCCAAGCCCACCCGGGTCGGGATCTTCTTGTCCAACGTGCTCCCGTCCCCCAACTGGCCGTATTGATTATCCCCCCAGCACCAGAGCGAGCCGTCGCTCCGCCGCCCACAGGCATGATTGCCCCCGGCGGCAACCAGGGTCCAGTTCGTGGCCAGGCCGGCCCGGACCGGAAGCCATTTGAATTCCGTGGTGGTCCCATTACCCAGTTGGCCCTGATCCGACTTGCCCCAACACCAGACGGTCCCGGCCTTGCGGCCGCAGGTGAAATTGTCCCCCGCGGAAACCGTTTTCCAATTGGTGGCCTTGTTCACCTTGACCGGAGATTTCTTGATCACGGTATTCCCGATCCCCAACTCGCCAACGCTGTTGTCTCCCCAGCACCAAAGCGTCCCGTCGCTCTTGAGCGCGCAGGTATGATTGGTTCCGGAGGAAACGGTTTTCCAGTCTTTGGCTTTGGTGACTTTGCAAGGCGAGCTCTGGAACTGGTTCGGCTTGTCCCCGATCCCCAGCTTGCCCGAGCTATTGTCCCCCCAGCACCAGAGCGTCCCGTCGGTCTTTTTCGCGCAGGTATGCTCCGCCCCGGCGGAAAGCTGATTCCAGTTGGTCGCGGAATTGATCTGCTTGGGATCAATCCGCTGGGTGCCGGTTCCGTCTCCGATCTGGGCCTTGCCATTGTCGCCCCAGCACCACAGCGTTTTGTTGGAGGCGATGGCGCAGCCGTGCTTGCCGCCCAGCGAGACCTTGGACCAGACCAGGGTTCCGGCCGGATTCAAGGCCAGATCCATCTCCCCGTCATCCTCATTCCCCGGCGCGGCCGGCCGGGCTCCCTGCCGACAGCCGGGCAGGGTTGAGATGAGTATCACCAAAATCGCGACGATTACTTTCGGTTTTGTCTTCATGCCCTCCTCCTTACCAGGACTTTTCACGCGGCGACGGAATTAAGCTTCTTAATTATTGCTGAAAGAACTGCAGGCCATTTGAGCACATTTCCCAATCCGCGTCAAATTTTATTGCCGATCGTGAGGGCTCCTCGCCTGGGCGCAATTAGAGTGAAAAAAATGTTCTGATCGTGCTCGAAAAAAGCTCAGCCAACTCGAAAAACCGGCAGGCTGAACCGGCCTGAGGGCGATACAGATTTTTTATCTGTTCCAGATTGTCCTCAAGAAATCATCTGGTTCCGTTTGCCCCATTCCACGATTTTTATTCTTACCGGGTTACTATAAATGTATAACTTTGGGGATTCCTTGTCAAGTATCTTCTTGCCTCGGCCCTTGATCAGCGAAAATGCCTTGAAAAGCGTCTGATCCCATTCCTCCGCGTTCCCCGGCTTAAGACAGAAAATGCGCAAATTTTTGAAACTATTGAGCCCCCGGAATTTGATGGTAAAATTATCGCTTTTAAAATTTCTTGAAAAAGTTCGGAGATTTGAAGCTTTCTTCCGAGGGGCTACCCAGTGGACTAGAAGTTATGGGACTGGAAGCACCTTGAGATCTTGACGCGCTATCAATGATTTCCTTGGCTTTAAAATCCTGATTCGCCAGGTCAAGCTCGCCTTTCTTCTTATAGGCGTTCCCACGATTATAGTAAGCGTCTGCATATTTAGGATTCAGCGCAATCGCTTTGGTGTAATCGTGAATCGCCTGATCCAGGTTGCCTTTCCTGTCATAAGCGTTCCCACGATTCTTATATGCCTCTGCATATTTGGGATTCAGCTCAATGGCTTTGTCGTAATCTTGAATCGCCCGGTCAAGATTGCCTTGATCAGCATAAGCAAGCCCAAGACTATTATAGGCTCTGGCTAATTTCGGGTTAAGCTCAAGGGTTAATTCCGGATTCAGCTCAACGGCTTTATTCCAAGCCCGAATAGCTGGCTCAAGCTTCCACTTTTGATAATAATAAAACCCCAGCCGGTTATAAGCCCGGGCAAGAAGCCTTTTCCAGATACTTTGCTTTTCCATCCTCGTCGTTTCTTCTTTCTTAATGCTCAAGAAAACCTGATCACCTCAAAGAATTTTTTGATTGTATCATATAACGCGCAACTGGCGGAATCAGGATCGTCTTTGGGGAATCCGACCGAACCGGGATTAAGGATATATCTCCGGGAATCATCAAGCTTCAGGATTCCGCCATTCTCAAATAAAATGTCTTCTCCGTTATCCACTAAAACCTTGGCTTGATGCGTATGTCCCACCATTATCAAACGATAACTGCATCCCTCAAAAACTCTTTTGGCGTCTTCGGAATTTCTGATGTAGCTACCATGATACCAATAGCCTTTGCCAAAGGTCGTTTGAAGAGGATTATCATGAGCCAGAATAATATCTTTCTCAATAAATATTTTAAGAGGCAATTTATTCAAATAATTGTTGGAAGCCGGCGATAACGGTATGGAGGGATATTTTAGTTCAGT
>CAIUDS010000240.1 GCA_903897985.1 uncultured delta proteobacterium | reverse complement strand
GGTGGTGGCCACGCTGGCATGGCCGAGCAGGTCGCGGAGCTTGATCAAGTCCATGCCGCCCTCCAGACTCGAGGTGGCAAAGGAATGGCGCAGGGTGTGCGGGGAAGTCCGGGTTTTAATCCCGGCCTTGAGCGCGACCTTCTTGATCATCTTGAAAACCGACACCCGGCTCAAGGGGCGGCCGTGGCGGCTGAGAAACAAATAGGGACTGTTCCGGCCCCGATCATAGCGAGGCCGGCTCTCCCGCAAATATCTGCGCACCGCGTCCACGCCGTATTCTCCGATAATCACCCTCCGCTCCTTGTTGCCCTTCCCATGAACAGTTAGATGCCCGCCTTCCAAATGAAGGTTTTCCAGCTTGAGCGATATGAGCTCGCTCACCCGCAGCCCGCAGTCAAACAGCACCTCGATCATGGCCTGATCGCGGATCCCGGCCGTATCATTTTTCACGGCCTTGAGCATTTTCTCGAAATCCTTTAGCCCGATCACCCCCGGCAGCTTGGCCGGCAGTTTGGGAAACTCGACCAGTTCCGACGGATCGCGTTCCAGGATTTCCTCCTCCAGCAAAAACCGGTAGAAGCTCCGGATCACCGCCAGGTTGTGAAAAATCGTGCGCGGCCCCAGCCCGGCCCGGCCGAGCTCGACCAGGTAATGTTGAATATCGCCGGCCGAAACCTCCGGCCAACTTTTGCCCGCGAGCCGGGATTCAAACCGCGAGAGCTCGCGCCGGTAGGATTCAACGGTGGCCTTGCTCATGCCCTGCTCGACCCGGAGGCTTTGCAGGAATCGTTCGATCAGGTCCATGCTTTTAGTTCAGGAGTTTGGATTTGGGAATTGGGGTTTGGGAAATTCCTGATCCCTGACCCCCGGCCCCTGACCCCTAATTCTCCGCTCTTTTGCGCAGAGCCTTCAGGTCCGGGATAACCAGCCAGCGCATTTTGGCCTGGAGCAATTTTTTGCGGCGCAGGTCTCCGAGCGCGAGGCTCACGGTCTCGCGGGAGGCCGCGACATATTCGGAGAGGTCCTGGTGCGTGACCTTGAGATTGATCATGGTGCCCTTGTCGTCCTTCTTGCCGAACTTCTTGCCCAGCAGCAAGAGCGCCCCGGCCAGCCGTCTTTCCACATCCATGAACACCAGCGATTCGAGCCGCTCCCGGTAGCAGTTGAGCCGGGCCGAGGCCAGCTGGAACCAGGACGAGGTGAAATTGGCATTGGATTCGAGGAACTTGCGCATGGCCTTGTGTCCGATCTTGAGCAGCTTGACCGCGCCGATCGGGCGCGCCTCGGAGGAATGGGCCGTGTTTTCAAACAAGCCTTCCTCCAACACCAGCTCCCCCGGGCCGAAGAATTCGAGGATCAGCCGGCCTTGGCCGGGGTTGTTCCGGATCAGCTTGATCCCGCCGGAAACCACCAGGTAAAAACCGTCGCTGGGACTGTGGGCCTGGAACAAGGACTCGTCCTGCGCCAAGGCGATGGCGCTCGCGTCTTCCGCAAGCTGCTCCAATTCTTTTTTGGTCAAAACGGAAAACGGGAAAGTCTTCCCCAATTGCTCAATAATTTCTTTCATGCTTTGCCCTCAATCCCCGCGCCCTTAAAACCAACCATTTTTCAGGGTAGATAATATTTAGACAATTTTGGAAAACAAGTCAAATGCGCGTCCCCCCAAAACCGTCCGCAAAATTTAATCGCGGCCCGGGCGGTCTTTTTCCGTAAACAGAAAACTCTGGTAAAATCAAAACACCATGCGCGTGTTGAAGATCGGACCGCAAACCAAAGCCGCCGGGCTCGGGCGCGAGCTTTCCGGCTTGGGCGGTAACCCTTGAACCCAGGCCGATGAATCCCGATTTGCCGAAGGAGAAAATCGGCGCGGGGAAATCCGGGCGGAGTTTTTCGCCGGGTTTGGCGGACAGTGTGCGCTATTTGAAAGGGGTGGGGCCGCGGCTGGGCGAAAAGCTGGGGCAAAAGGAAATTTTCACGCTCGCGGATTTGCTGCTTTACCTGCCGTATCGCTACGAGGACCGGCGCGAGCTGAAAAAAATATCGCGGCTTAAGCCGGGCGAGAAGGCGGTTACTTCCGGAAAAGTGGTGGCGAGCGGGAAAAGCGGATTTCGGAGACGGCCGACCTTTTCGGTTGTGATAGACGACGGCACCGGCGCGCTCACCCTGAAGTGGTTCCGGCTGCCCGGCAACTATCTGGAGGAAAAGCTGCAAAAGGGCAGGATGGTGGTGGCGAGCTCGGTCGCGCGCAGCTACGATGGCGGGCTCGAGCTGCACCATCCGGAACTGGAAATCCTGAATGAAGGGGAGGACCTGGACTCGTGGAGCTTCGGCCGGATCGTGCCCGTTTACTCGCTGCCCGAGGGGTTCTCGCAGAAAAGTTTCCGCAGCCTGGTCGCGCGCGCAATCGAGTCTTGCGCGGAGCAATTGCCGGAACTGACTCCGCGGGAAATGAGCGCGAAAAATAACTGGCCGCTCGCGCGGGAAGCGGTCAGGAATATCCACTTCCCGCGGGCGGACGCGGACTTGAAGGAGTTGGAAGAACATCGCACGGTCTGGCATCGCGCGCTTTATTACGAGGAATTTTTCGTGCTCGAACTGGCCCTGGCTCTGAGCCGGCGGGAAATGGTGGAAGCGCCCGCGTATCTGGTCCGCGCAGGCGACCGGCCGATTCAACAGTTGCGGGAGCTGCTGGGCTTTTCGCTCACGCCGGCGCAGGAGCGGGTGATCCGGGAAATCTCGGGCGACCTTGCCCGGCGTCGGCCCATGCACCGCCTGCTCCAGGGCGATGTGGGCTCGGGCAAGACCGTGGTGGCGCTGTTCTCGGCTTTGCGCGCGATCAGTTCCGGGCTCCAGGTTGCGATCATGGCTCCGAGCGAGGTGTTGGCCGAGCAGCACTGGCTCGTCCTTCATCGCTGGCTGGACCGCCTCGGGATTGAATCGGGCCTGCTCACTTCCGCCATCCGCGGGGATGAACGGCGACAAATCCTGGAGCGGACCGCGTCCGCGCAAATTTCCCTGCTCGTGGGCACCCAGGCCCTGATCCAGGAAAAAGTCGAGTTCGCCCGGCTCGGCCTGGCCATCATTGACGAGCAGCACCGCTTCGGCGTACGCGACCGGTTGCTGCTCAAATCCAAAGGCGCGGCAAGCCGCGCCCCTACGGTCGGGGGCACGGGCCGAACCCCGCATATCCTGGTCATGACCGCGACGCCCATCCCAAGGAGTCTGGCCATGACCGCTTACGGCGATCTGGACATTTCCTTGCTTGACCAGATGCCGCCGGGACGGAAGCCGGCGCAAACCCGGCTGCTTTCGGGCAAAGACGAAAAAAAAGCCTGGAGCGAAATCAAAAAGAGATGCAATCTGGGCGAGCAGGCGTTTGTGGTGTATCCGCTGGTTGAGGAATCCGCCAAGCTGGAGTTGCAGGATGCGACCAGAAAATTCGAGGAACTGTCCGCCGCGGTTTTTCCGGAGTTCAAGCTCGGGCTTTTGCACGGCCGATTGGCGCCGGAGGAAAAAGAGCGCGTGATGGAAAAGTTCCGCGCGGGTCAGATTCAAGTCCTGATCGCGACCACCGTGATCGAGGTCGGCATTGATGTGCCCAACGCCACGGTGATGGTGGTCGAGCACGCGGAGCGGTTCGGATTGAGCCAGCTTCATCAGCTCCGGGGCCGGGTGGCGAGGAGCGCGAAGGAAGCGGTCTGCTTCCTGATCGCGCATCCGCCCCTGACCGACAGCGCAAAGGAGCGACTCCAGGTCATGACCGAAACCACGGACGGCTTCAAGATTTCGGAGACCGATCTGCGCTTGCGCGGCCCGGGCGAATTTTTCGGCACCGCCCAGTCCGGCCTGCCTCCGTTCCGCTTCGCCGACCTGATCCGGGACCTCAAGGAACTCGCGCTTGCGCGCAATGACGCCTTTGCCTTCGCCGACACGGTTGACCTGAACCGTCCCGACCTGGCGCCGCTCAAAAAAGAACTGCTCCAAAAATATGGCAAGCTCATGCATCTGGCCAGGGTGGGCTGAATTATTGTTTCTGGTTTCTCGTTTCTGGTTTCGGGTTAAAAAATCAAAATGCGGCAACTCCGTTCAAGAGCCGGGTTCAATGATAGAGTTGACAAAGCGCCAAACAAACGACCATAATTATATTATGAATCGGCGATAAAATAAGGAGGTTAGATATGAAGCTAAAGGTGATCCTGGAGCCGAGCGAGGAAGGCGGCTTCACGATTTATGTTCCTTCTCTTCCCGGTTGCATCAGCGAAGGGGAGACGGAGGAAGAGGCTTTGACGAATATCCGGGAGGCCATCGAGCTTTACCTGGAGGACATTGAGGACGACCCTCAACCGAGCGAGAAGGCCAAGGTCAAGGAACTGGTTTTGTGAGCTTGGTTTGACGGATTCTACATAATCCGTGGGAGGAAGACGATGAACAAGGTGGATATATCGGTTAATCAACTCGTAGGCATGATCGAACGCGGGGAATTGCGTCTACCCGAAATGCAGCGGCAATATATTTGGCGAGCCACACGAGTGCGAGACCTTCTTGATTCTCTGTATAGAGGCTACCCTAGCGGCTCGATTTTGGTCTGGGAAACCGAGCAGGAACAGCCCACGCGAGAACTGGCGGTTCCCCAAAATCAAAATCCGTTCGCGGGCCATAAGTTACTTTTGGATGGCCAACAACGACTAACCTCGCTTTCGGCGATCCTCCGGGGCGAGCCGGTTAAAGTGCGAGGACGACAGAGGGAAATTGATGTTCTCTTCAATCTCGATCATCCGGACGCATTGACGGAATTCACTGAGGTTGTTGCCGATGAAGATTCACCAATATTTGACAAAGACGCTGCGGACGAGATAGAGGAGGGAGATGAAGAGGTAGGCCTTCAGGAAAGACTGCGCAACATGACCTTTGTGGTGGCGGCCAAGACGCTGGCGCAGCAAGCAAATTGGGTATCAGTCACGAAAATATTTCAATCTGATAACGACAGCCAGCTACTAAAGGCAGCCGGTGTGAAATCGTTTGACGACCCACGCTTTGAAAAATATTCCTCCCGCCTGAAGAAGCTCCGCTCTATTCGTGATTATCTGTATGTCATGCATGTTTTACCCCGCGATCTAAGCTATGAGGAGGTGGCGGAGATCTTCGTTCGCGTGAATTCTCTCGGAGTCAAACTGCGCGGCTCTGTGAGCTTCCCCCCAAAAACTGGACAGGTAGTTAAGTT
>CAIUDS010000239.1 GCA_903897985.1 uncultured delta proteobacterium | reverse complement strand
GTTTGCCCACGGTGTTCTCGACGATGTAGCGAACGATGTATTCGGGGGTGTAATAGACTCCGCCTGCCTTGCGGACTTCGGGCTTTTCCTCCACCCTTGCCCGCTTATCCGTGGCCACGATGACCTTGCCGAGGAAGCGCTCATAGATGGAGCCGAGGATGTGGATCGGGATGGCGTTGAAGTCATAGGGTGAGTTGACATGGGCGAGACTTTCGCAGATGTCAGCGAAGTCTTTTTCATCGGTGTGAAACCCCGAACTATCCAGGATAGCGTGGCGCTTATAGACGATTCCGTTGTAGATAGTATCGAGGCGGCGGCTGGCGGAAATGAAGTCTTGCCAGGCCGTGCCCTTTTCTCCGAAATTTTCCACGATCCGCGCCGGTTCGATGCCCTTGTCTTCGAGGAAACGGAGGAACACGAGCCGGTCAAGCGTTCGCTGGGCGAGTTCGGTCAGCGTTTCGCTGTCAAGATCGGGGTTTTGGTTCTTAAAGGCCTTGGCCAGAGTCAGCCGATATTCGTCCAATTCGGCAAGAAAGGCTTCATCAATGCTCTGGTATGCGCCCATTGGGAACAGGCCGCGCGCCACGGCTTTGCCGCGGGGTTTGGGCAGGTCCTTTGCGCGTTTCTCCAGGGATCCGTCGGCGACGGCCTCGTGGGAGAACACCCAGTAAATCTCCTTGAACTTCTCCAGGTCCGCATAGTCGGAATAGTGGTATTTGGCGATGGCACGATTTAGCACGGTTTTAAGGTCGGGCTGGTAGCGGCAGTCGAGGACATGGAATTGCATGAAATTGGTGAGAGCGGCCAAGGGCGTCTCGCTGTTCCAACCGTAGCGGATGGTCTGGAAATAGTTGAGGTCGCCGGCAAGTTCGCCGCTGGGTTTCTTGGCTTCCACAAAAAAGCGCACATCGCGATAGTTGGGCGCGAGATGGAAGGCGTAGTCGGCGCGGCGTTTCCCTCCGGCCGATACCGGGGGTTCGACCTTGACTTCCTGTTCGTAGGGGTTGGTCTGACGGTCGTGGTTCACATCCCAGCCGAGCGCAATGAAAAATTTGTCAATGAAATCCTTGCGGACCTCGGCTTCCTGATAATCGCCTGAGAGGTAGCGCGGCTCGTTGGCTTTGAACCGTTCGACCAGTTCCTTAACCTGCTTAAAAGCCGAATCCAAGCCAGCGTTAGTCATAAGCAAGAACCCCTGTTCATTCCTTTACCCCTTGGCGGCATTATACCAGAACCAAATGCCTTAACAACGGATTATAGCCGATACCAATGACAGAAGCGGTCACAAGGGCGCAGCCCTTGACCACGCCGTTCACCTTTAACCGTTCACCCTTCACCCTTTGTGGAGTTCCGGCAGGTGGCAGGGGTCTATGGTCTAAGGTCAGTGGTCAGGGGTTAGTGAAATTCCTGAACCCTGAACCCTGGACACTGAACCCTGAACTTTGCCTTGCGCCATGAAATTGACTTTAATCTGTAAAAGATGATAATCTAACCGGATAGTATGTTGGTTCAGGAAAAGCTGGGCGCTCAAACCCGGAAACCGGGGATTGAGATCGCGGATGAGTATCTGGTCAAGCTGGAACAACTCCTCCGGCAAAGCCATGACTTTCCGCTCGGGAGCTACCGCGAGAGCTACCTCCGGCCGGACGGCTTTTTGGTCTTGGGCAAGACCGAATTTTTGTCCGAGCCTTACCGGTCCGGCTATGAGCCGGTTTCGGTCGCGGAGCGGATTTATCGGAAACCCTTCCGGTCGTCCGCGGGGGAGCAAGCAGGAGGGAAACGATGAAGGTTAGGTTGGGGATCAAGATATTTCTGGGGTATTTGCTGGTGGCGCTCTTGACCATCGTAGTTTATATTGTGTTCGGCACCGTGCTCAAGGATCGGCTGGGGGATCTGACATCATCCCTGCTCACCGTAAGTCTGATCCTGCTCGGCACCGGCCTGATCGGATATTTTTTCTCGTTCAACCTGTTTCGGGACCTGCACAAGCTGAGCGATTCGGCGCGCAAGATCGGCGGCGGAGACCTGACCGAGGAGGTCAAAATCCGGCGGCAGAAAAAGTATCCGGATGAAATAGACGATTTGATCGGCTCGATCAATATGATGCTGGAAAGTCTGCGCGAGCTTTCCGGCCAGACCCAGGCCACCGCGATTGACATGAGCCAGAGCGCGCAGAACCTGTCCGCGACCGCGCGGCAGGTGAACGCGAGCTCGGACGAGGTGGCCACCACCATCGGGGAGATCAGCAAGGGGGTCGAGTTGCAGGCGTCGCTGGTGGAAAACACCAGCAAGACCGTGCGCGAGATGGCCGGGAGCATCGAACTGACCAGCTCGAATGTGATGGTCACCGCGACCAGCGTGGGCGAGGCCAGCCACAAGGCCGCGCAATCGGGCGAACTGGCCAACAAGGCCATGGAGAAGATGCACCATGTGTTCGGGAAGATGGCCAACTCGCAGGACATGGTGGTGCGGTTCGGGGAGAAGACCAAACAGATCGGCAAGATCGTCGAGATGATCACCAATATCGCCCGCCAGACCAACCT
>CAIUDS010000238.1 GCA_903897985.1 uncultured delta proteobacterium | reverse complement strand
ATCCCAATCTTCATCATCGCCGATCCATCCGGCTCAAAGATTTTGATTACCGCCTCGGCGGTTATTACTTCGTGACCTTTGCCACGGCAAACCTGGAATGCCTATTCGGGGAAATCGTGGACGGGCAAATGGTCCTGAACCAATTTGGGGAAATTGCACGGCAGGAATGGCTCCGGGCCGAGGAGGTCAGGGAGGAAGTTGAACTGGACGAGTTTGTGATCATGCCCAATCATATTCACGGGATTATTATCATCAAGGGAGCGGAGGCGGAAGAAGGAACCATTGTGGCCAAAAGGGCCCGCCGCCGGGCGTCACTGGAAATGATGGGGGCGTTCCACCGGAACGCCCGTACGGCTGATCCGCCCGCGCCGCCCGGCCTCCAAGCCGGCTCCCTCGGGGCCATCATCAGCCAGTTCAAATCCATCTGCAACAAGCGTATCAATAAACTCCGCCAAACCCCGCAAGCCCAGGTCTGGCACCGCAATTATTACGAGTCCGTCATCACCAAGGAAAAGGCTCTCCTCCGCATCCGCATTTACATTGCTCATAATCCCCAATTCTGGAACCGGGATAAATTCAATGAAACCTGAAGATCGAAATGTTCGATTCAAGAGCCGGACCTTGTTCATCCGCGTATAATACCCCCCCTTGGATTGGCCAGGTAATAATGGATAATTAGTTTCAAGCGCTCTCTCTTAGCGATCGTAGTTGCCAATTTTATTGATTTCTGGCATAATTTAGATCAACGGTTAATTTAGAAAACAGTAAATTTGAAGATTCCATAAAATGGGCGAGAAGAAATAAGGAAATAGAGAAACATGATCACCAAACCTACAGTGCTTATTTTAGGAGCGGGCGCGAGCGCGCATTGTGGATACCCTTTGGGTGGCGATTTAGTAAATCGGCTTTGCGCATTGAGAGGGAAGCCCGAGCTTGATAACCTACCTCAAGATTGGACCAGAAATGACGCAGAAAAATTTCTCACCCGACTTAGCCGTTCGGATCACACTTCGATAGATGCCTTTCTTGAAGAAAATCTTGACCAGGCTCCGCTCGGTAAATTTCTGATCGCCAGGGAGATGAAAAAACTAGAGAATATTGATCATCTTTTTCCACCCTCTGATTCTGGCTGGTACCAGGATCTCTTCAACAAAATATTTTCTGAAGGACCCAAATTCTCGGAAAATAAAATTGGAATCGTCACTTTTAATTATGACAGGTCACTTGAGGCCTACTTGCACACAAGACTGCAATATAAGATGAGCGAAATCGAGGCAACGAATATTCTAAAAGAGCTTCCGATCGTTCATGTTTATGGCATTCTCGGAGAATATCCAACCTTTCCTTACCAAACCCAGTGCGATGTCTCTGACCTTTTGAAAATTTCACAACAGATACAGATTGTTCACGAAATCAAAGAGCGCGATGGTAATTTTTGCAACCCCATGTTTGAGCGGGCTCACCAAATGCTGGAATCCGCAATGAACATTTACTTTCTCGGCTTTGGATTCCATCGGGATAATGTGCGGCGATTCCAATTCTTCATGCCTGAAAGCATCAAAGGAAAGTCCCTCCGGGCTACCATACGTGGCTTGGGGCTAGTCGAATACCAAGATTTGATGAAGGATCTTGCGGAATTTGGTTTTAGCCCGACCTTGCTCCCACTCAACCAAAGGAACTGCAACGACTTTTTCCAGAACGTCGTGCACTTAGAATAGTGGTGAAGTAAATCTTTAGCAAATTCATTTCCTCAGTTCATGGTGTCCTCTTTTTGAGTTTGACAGGAAACAATTGAGCTAGGACACGCCCATTGACCTTGACCCGCTCATCTTCGCAGTGCTGCTGGCTTTAAAAATTTTGACAAGTTCAAGGGGGTGGATTATACTCGGAGGGAATGAACGAGGATCAGGAGATCAAGGGAGCGGGCTCGGAGCTATGGGTGGAGCCGGCCGGGGAGATGAGCAAGCTGCTGGCCGAGCGCAAGCGCTGGTTCCGGAGCGTGGAGGTTGAGCGCAAGCAGGAGAAGCTGTTCGAGTTGGAGGCCCTGCTCAAGGGTCTGGTGGTATATTCCAACCTGAATAATCATCCCATCCCGGACCGCTCGAAGCTGCTCTACCGCGATTTCGGCCCGGAGCTCGAGGTGGTCAAGAACGCCCTGGTCCGTTCGATCATCCTGATCCGGTCGCTGTTGCCCGAGACCGAGGCCAACATCCTCCATTTCCAGAACTATGTCGAGACCCGGCTGCTCTCGGACTACCAGCGCGCGCAGGTTCTCTCCCGCGCCATCCAGCAGCGCACCCCCATCGAGTCGCTCGCGGGGCTCTGCCACAGCCTGATAGATTTTTCCGAACTGGCCGGGAACCTGATCCTGCTCGAAGACAAGCGCTACCAGGTGTTCTATTACCTCGAACAGATGGTCACCCGCGAGATCATGCGCAACAATTATTTCAATCCCTTCCGCGCGCTCGGGTTCGCGCCCCATTACGATGTGGCGCGCTCGCCGGTGGTCACGGGGATCGTGAAGGGGATCCAGGACAAGAACCTTCGGAAGCTGTTTTCGGTGATCCTGCTGCTGTTGTTTAAGCTGCTCCGCTATAACAGCCTGATCTCGGCGGAAGGGACGGACCTGCCCCGGCTGCGCGACGCGCTTTTGCTCATCGGCCTGGCCAATTCCGAGAGCCGGCTGCTGATCGAGTCGTTCGAGAAATTCTTCCCGGCCAAAATCCGCGAGAGCGGCTTTGACCGGAGCGCGGAGGGCAAGCGCCTGCTGGAGTTGATGGACTCGTTCGCGTTCCAGCTCAGCGCGGAAATACGCAAGATCTTCGAGCTCGAGCTCCGGAACGCGACCACCATGGTCGAGCCCAAGCAGCTCCAGAACGGCATCATCCGCGCCCGGGGCATGCTCAACAGTATTTTCCAGCAGGCGATCGTGGAGATGTGCCGGGTGTTCGACCCGGAGTTGGAGGGGAAGCGGATTTTCAAGGAATTCGTGAGCCAACTCGAGCAGTCGCTCAAGCTGCGCCGGGATGTGTGGCTGTTCGCCAAGATGCTGGAGAAGCAGGAGCAGGTTTTGGACCGGGCCGAGTCCGGCCCCAGCATGGATCCGATCTACGACTCGATCAACACGCTCCGCAACTTTGTCTATTACTACCAGAACCTCAGTTTCCAGTTCGTGCGCGCCTATGACCGCGAGGAGTTCCAGAAATTTTTCGACTGCCTCGACTCCGCGAAGGTGGAAGAGTTGGAGAAGCCGGAGGCGCGCGCCCATTTCCGGAAAGAGGTCCACAGTTTTCGGATGTTCCTCGAAGCCAGCCTCAACGCCATCAGCCACCGCGCCGAGCTCGAGCCGATCCCGTTCGGGACCGACGAGGCCGAGCGGCTACTTTCCCAGTTCCTGCAGTAATCTAATGGAACAGGATGCCGTTGTCCCAAATTGAAGCGCTGAGCAACAAGATTCAGGCGCGCGAGAACCTGAATCTGGCTTTTACCCCCGGGTCCGCCCCGAGCTGGCTGACCGGTCTGCTCGAACGCCGGATAGACCGGCCGGTCCTGGTGCTCACCGACAGCGCGGAAAAAGCCGGCTCGGTTTGCGAAGAGCTGAAACTCTTCGGCCGGACTTCCCCCCTGCTTTTTCCCGGCCTGGATTATTACTCGCCCGAGGACGCGGAACAAAGCGGCGAGCGGGCCGGGGCGCTCAGCCGGATTTTGAAAAAGGACGCGCGCCTGGTGGTGGCGCCGGCGCTCGGTATTTTCCAGCCCACCCTGGGCCGGGAGTTGCTCGAGCGGTATCTGTTTGAACTCAAGCCCGGCTTGAACCTCGTTCCGGACGACCTGGTCCGGAAGCTGCTCGAGGCCGGATACCAGCTGCTGGAAACCGCGTCCGAGCCGGGCGAGCTGAGCCGGCGCGGAGGCATCATTGATATTTTCCCGCCCGGCGCGGAGTTCCCGGTCCGGCTCGAATTTTTCGGCGACTCGGTCGAGAGCCTCCGGCTCTTTGATCCGGACAGCCAGGTCTCGAAGGAAAAGGCGGAACGGGTTTTGGTCTGGCCGGCGCGCGAGACGATCTTGACGCCGGAGCGCGGGCAGGAACTGAGGAAAGCGATTTTCAAACTGGCCGAGGATTTGAAAAAAAGCCAACGGGAAAACGGCGAGGTCAGCTATGCGCGGCTGCTCTCGGAAATCGTGGCGCAGCTCGACAACCGGCAACATTTCTACGGTGAAGAAAGATTCCTCGGTCTGCTCGAAAATAATGCGTCGCTGCTGGACTACCTGAACGAGGATTGGCTGGTGGTGATGCTCGACCGGATGGCGATTACTCAGGCGCTGGGCAATGCCGGCAGCCGGATGCAGGCCGACTGGGAGCGGCTGGTTTCGGGCGGAAGCCTGCTGCCCGGTCCCGGTCAAATCCTGTTCTCCTCAAATCTGATTTCGGACAAACTCGCGCGGTTCCAGCGGCTCATCCTGGGCGGAATGGTCAAAGGGATGGAAGTCCCGGAGGAAATTCCGGCGCCGGACCTTGCGCTGGAGTTGGATGCGGGCAAAGAGCTGGAAGTGACTTTTGAACTGAACCCGGACTTGAGTTTCTCGCCCAAGCTGAGCGAGCCGATCTCCAAATTGCTGGGCGAAATCAGGAAACTGAACGCGGAGAAATTTTCCGTGATCCTGGTTTGCTCGGGCCTGAGCCAGGCCGAGCGGCTGTCTAATTTACTGCGGGAGGAGGAGATGTTTCCGGCGGAGCTGGAATCGAAGGAAGAATTTTATTCGCCGCATTGGCCCTTGACCATTGCCGCGGGCGAGCTCGGGACGGGATTCCGCGTAACCGAGTTCGGGCTGGCGATTGTGAGCGAGCAGGAGATTTTCGGGGAGAAGATCCGGCGGCGGACGGTTGCCACGGAGCGGGTGGAATGGAAGGAAGAGGATTTGTCGGACTTGCAGCCGGGCGAGCCGGTGGTGCACCTCCAGCATGGCATCGGCCTTTACAAGGGCATGAGCCAGGTGCGGGTGTCGAGCTTCGAGAAATGGGACCCGTTGAAGGACCGGACGCGGCCCATGCTGTTCCAGCCCTGCCTGGAAATCGAATATGCGGAAGGGGCGCGGCTGTTTTTGCCGGTGGACCAGATCAGCTCGATCCAGAAATATCGCTCGCCCGGAGAAGCGCCTCCCAAGCTGGACCGGCTGGGGACCAAGAGTTTCGAGCAGGCCAAGCAGAAGGCCCTGGAGGCGATCGAGCAGTTGGCGGAGGAGTTGCTGGAGCTCTATGCCAGCCGGGAGGTTTTTCCGGGCCATGCCTTTGTGGAGCCGGACCATACTTACCGGGAGTTCGAGGCCAGCTTCGAGTACGAGGAAACGCCGGACCAGCGGAGCACGATTGACAGTGTGATCGCGGACCTGGAGCGGGACCGGCCGATGGACCGGGTGGTGCTCGGGGATGTGGGTTATGGCAAGACCGAGGTGGCGCTAAGGGCCGCGTTCATGGTGGCGATGGAGGGAAAGCAGGTTGCGCTGCTCTGCCCGACCACCATTTTAGCCCAGCAGCACTATGACAATTTCAGGCAGCGGCTCCGGGAATGGCCGCTCGAGGTGTGCATGATGAGCCGGTTCCAGTCCCGCGCCGAGCAGAAAAAAAATGTCGGGCAATTGCAAAGCGGGACCTGCGACATCGTGATCGGGACGCACCGGCTGTTGAGCAAGGATGTCGAGTTCGCGGACCTGGGTCTGCTGATCATTGACGAGGAACAGCGGTTTGGGGTGATGCAGAAGGAAAAGATCAAGAAGCTCAAGAAGTCGGTCCACTGTCTGACCCTCAGCGCGACGCCCATCCCGCGAACGATGGAAATGAGTCTGCTCGGGCTCCGAGACATGTCCATGATCGCCACGCCGCCCCCGGACCGGCAGGCCATTCACACCGAACTCATCCACTTCGACCAGCAGCTTATCCGCGAGGCCATCCTGCGCGAGATGCAGCGGGGCGGCCAGGTCTTCTTCGTGCACAACCGCGTGCAGGGCATCGAGCAGCTTTGCCGCTGGCTGAATAAGCTGGCGCCCGAGGCCAAAATCGCGGTGGCGCACGGGCAGATGGACGAGCACAAGCTGGAAGAGGTCATGCACGGCTTCTATCATCACAAATTCGACATGCTGGTCTCGACCGCGATCATCGAGAGCGGGCTGGATTTGCCCCGGGCCAACACCATTATCATCAACCGCGCGGACCAGTTCGGCCTGGCCCAGCTTTACCAGCTTCGGGGCCGGATCGGCCGGAGCAAGGAAAAGGGTTACGCCTACCTGGTGGTGCCGTCCCGCGCGGCGCTGCACGGCGACGCGGTCAAGCGGCTGAAGGCGCTCAAGGAATTCAGCGAACTTGGAAGCGGCTTCAAGCTTGCGGCCTATGATTTGAAAATCCGCGGGGCCGGCAACCTCCTGGGCAAGGAACAGAGCGGCCAGATCAGCCGGATCGGGTATGAGCTTTATCTCCGGCTGCTCGAGCAGAAGATCAGCGAGCTCAAGGGCGTGAAGGTGGAGGAAGAGTTTGAACCTCGGATCAAACTGGCGATTCCGGCGTTCCTGTCCGAAAGCTACATCCCGAGCGATTCCGAGCGGCTGGGCTGGTATAAGCGATTGGCAATGGCAAACGACAAGGCCGTCCTGAATGCGCTACGCGAAGAATTGATGGACCGCTACGGCAAACTGCCGCAGGAAGCGCTCACCCTGCTCGAGGTGGTAAAAATTAAATTCTGGCTGAAAACACTCCGCATCCCGGAAATTGAAGCTGACGAAACCAAGGCGCTCATCACCTTTGCTCCGGACAGCAAAATTGACTTCGACCGCCTGATCTCGCTGGCCCAGAATCATCCCTCCCAATTCCGTTTCACCAAGGATCAAGCGCTGGTCTATCTTTTCAATGAAAAAGGGGACCTATTTGAGAAATTGGACAGGCTCGGCGAGCAGATCAAATTTTCCGAGCCAAAATAAATTTTGGCTCCTCTAGCGAATTTGTGGGTGGTTTTTGACAAGTCGGAAATAAAAAGCACAGTCTTTTCGGGCATTTAGCCTCTGCCGAGGCATGCCCGAAACGAGGTGACTGTGCTGATGAAGAGTTTAGT
>CAIUDS010000237.1 GCA_903897985.1 uncultured delta proteobacterium | reverse complement strand
CTGTTTTTAAAATTAGATTCTTTGCCCAAAAATGAAAAATCCTGAACCATAAACCCTTAGGTCCTGCCCTTTTCTGACCTTCCCTCCGCTTCTCCCTCGCTCCTCCAAACAAAATCCTCCTCCCCGTCAATCCACCTAAGGACTAACAGGGGATTAAGGGATGTAAAAAGGTCGAGCGGTTGACAGGGAAGCATTCTGAATTAGAATATTTTGCGAGCGGTGAGTGTAGCTCAGTGGTAGAGCGCCAGGCTGTGGCCCTGGTGGCCGCGGGTTCGAGCCCCGTCACTCACCCCATTATTCAGTTTATAGTTTCTGGTTTATGGTTTCTGGTTAAGAAAATAGCGGGCAAGGCTTTCTTCATGAACTATAAACCATAAACAAGAAACCAGAAACTTTTTTTACTTGCCGCTCTTCAATTCCTGCAACACCAGCTTGGCCACGGACTTGAGCGTGTCGAACACGCCGTCGCCCTTGGTCGCGATGGCCTCGAATTCGGTCTGGTTCTTGAGATTGAGCAGTTTGCGCAGTTCCTCCACCGGGGAGGCATTGGGCAGGTCGCGCTTGTTATACTGGATCACGAGCGGGATTTTGTCCGGGTCATACCCGTGCTCCTTCAAATGCGCGATCATGTTCTCGATGCTCTCGATGTTGGCTTCCATCCGCTCTTCCTGCGAGTCGGCCACGAACACCACGCCGTCGGCGCCCTTGAGGATCAGCTTGCGGGAGGCGTCGTAGAAGACCTGTCCGGGCACGGTGTAGAGATGGAAGCGGACGCGGAAGCCTCTGATGGTGCCGAGGCTCAAGGGCAGGAAATCGAAAAAGAGGGTGCGCTCGGTCTCGGTTGCGAGCGAGATCATTTTGCCGCGCGCCTGGGGGTTGGTCTTCTCGAAGATATACTGGAGGTTGGTGGTTTTTCCGCCCAGGCCGGGCCCATAATAGACCAGCTTGCAGTTTATTTCGCGTGAAGAGTAATTTATGAACGACATTTATTTAATCCCTCGACAACTGATTTTATTCCCGGAACAGGTTCTCAATGTCATCATCGGTGATTTCCGCAAAGGGGCTGGCCTGCCCGACCGCGGCCTCGGTCTCCGCCTTCTTCATCAACCGGTCGAAAATATGCGAGAGCTCCTCGGACGATTTCTTCACCCGGAGCCGGACCAGGCCGAGCGTTGAGCGGTCGTCGAAGATCACGACCAGGATCACGCGCTGGCCGATCAGGTTGATGTGGAGGTTGTCGCGCTCGCCCTCGTGGAACAGGATGGAGAACTCTTTTTCGCCCAGGAGCTTGGCCAGACCGCCGGTGGCCGCGATGTTGCCCGCGGTGAGCGAGGCCAGTGAGGTGGTGTCCAGGTTCTCGGTCTCGCCCGCGGCCGCGATCAACTGGCCGTTCTTGTCCACCAGGAACACCATGCGCGAATTGGAATCCCGCACCAGTTTTTCCAGCACGCCGGAAATCTGGTTGAATTCCTCTTCATACATTACCAAGCCGGGGGCACCCATGCGCTATCTCCTTTTTAAAGTCGCTTCCCATAAATCTACCAAATTAGCTTTCCCAATGCAAGTGCTACTTGCAATCCTGGCAAAGCGAGAGCCGATCCATCGCAACCCCGGTTTGGGAATTGATCCATTCCAACTGATATTTCGGCGCGAAATACCTTCCGCACTTGGAACACTTTTCCATCTTGAAAGTCCGGCCCCAAATTTTCCGCTCGTCCCCCTTCTCGGTCATTATAATATGTCCGGTCGGACAAACAAAATAGCAGGCCCCGCAGCCGATGCAAACGGAGGATGGCTCGGCAAAGGCCGGGCCGACCTGCTTGAGCACCCCGCGCATCCGGAAGCCGAGGGCCTCCACCCCGACCACCTCGCGGCAGGTCCGGACGCAGAGTCCGCACAGGATGCACTTGCCGAAATCGGTGTCCGCGCCGAAGCGGTTCTTGCCCACGCCATATTCCGCGGCCAGCTCGGCCAAGCCCTTGGCCTCGGGCGTCCGGGCCAGGAGCAGCTCGAGCACCACCCGCCGGACCAGCCGGACCTGTTCCGAATTGGTCTCCACCATCAGGCCCTCGTCCGCGGGATAGAGGCAGCTGGTCACGATCCGGCTGTGCCCGCCTTCCTGCCAGCGAGCCTCCACCACGCACAACCGGCACCGCGCCTCGCGGCTCACCTGGTCGTTGTGGCAATAGGTCGGGATCTCGAACCCTTCCCGCTTGGCGATGTCCAGCACATACTCGTCCTTTTCCGCCGAGAATTCCCTGCCGTCAATCTTCAGCTTTATCTTTCCCATCCTGACCTCACTTCCGCTTCACCGAGTCGAATTTGCACACATCGTAGCAGACCCCGCATTTGATGCAGATTTCCTTGTCAATCGTGTGCGGTTTTTTCTTTACGCCCTTGATCGCCCCGCTCGGGCAGTTCTTCACGCAGAGCTGGCAGCCGGTGCAGCTTTCCGGGTCAATCATGTAAGCGATCAAAGCCTTGCACACCCCGGCCGGACATTTCTTGTCCTTGATGTGCGCCTCGTATTCGCTCCGGAAATAATTGATCGTGCTCATCACCGGGTTGGCCGCGGTCTGCCCCAGGCCGCACAGGCTCCCCAGTTTCATCGCCGTGCACAACTCCTCGAGCATCACCATGTCGTCCGGGTTTCCGTTGCCGGTGGTGATCCGGTCGAAGATCTGACGCATCCGGCGCAAACCCTCTCGGCACGGAACGCATTTGCCGCAGCTTTCCTCTTCCAAAAACTTCACAAAGTAGTAGGCCACATCCACCATGCAGTCTTCTTCGTCCATCACGATCAGGCCGCCCGAGCCCATCATCGAGCCGACCCGGGTGAGTTCGTCGAAGTCCACGGGCAGGTCAATCATGGAGTCCGGGATCACGCCGCCGCTGGGCCCGCCGGTCTGGACCGCCTTGAACTTCTTGCCTTTCCGGATCCCGCCGCCGATGTCGAACACGATTTCGCGGAGCGGGATGCCCATGGGGACCTCGACCAGGCCGGTGTTGTTGACCTTGCCCACCAGCGAGAAGACCTTGGTGCCCTTGCTGCCCTTGGTCCCGATCGAGGCGAACCAGTCCGCGCCCTTGACGATGATCTCGGGCAGGCAAGCGTAAGTCTCGACATTGTTCAAATTGGTGGGCTGATCCCACAAGCCTTTTTCCGTGGCATGCACATATTTCGCGCGCGGCTCGCCCACCCGGCCCTCCAGGCTCCGCATCAGCGCGCTCGATTCTCCGCACACGAACGCGCCGCCCCCGCGGTTGATGCGGAGGTCGAAGTCGAACCCGGAGTTCAGGATGTTCTTGCCCAGCAGGCCGTGCTCGCGCGCCTGCTCAATGGCCTTGGTCAGGTTCTTGACCGCGAGCGGGTATTCGTGGCGGACATAGATGAACCCGTGCGCCGGCGCCTTGCCCTTCGCGATCGCATAGGCCGCGATGACCATGCCCTCGAGCACCGTGTGCGGGTCGCCTTCCATGATCGAGCGGTCCATGAACGCGCCCGGGTCACCCTCGTCGCCGTTACAGATAATATATTTGACCGGTCCCTCGGCCTTGCGGGTGGATTCCCATTTCCGGCCCGTGGGGTAGCCGCCGCCGCCACGGCCGCGAAGGTTAGATTTCTTGATTTCCTCGATCACCGCCTCCGGCTTCATCGCGAGCGCCTTGACCAGCGCCGCGTATCCGCCGGTGGCGATGTAGTCGTCAATGTCCGCGGGGTTGATGTGGCCGCTGTTGCGCAGCGCGATCCGTTTCTGCTTGGCGTAGAACGGGATCTTGTAGTAGTCAATCATTCTTTCCTTGGTCACCGGGTCCGAGTAGAGGAAACTCTCGACCACCTTGCCCTGGACCAAAGTCGTTTCGACCAGTTCCTCCGCGGCCTTTTCCTTGTCGCGCCTCCCGACCCGTTGGTAATAGATCTTGTCCGGCTCGATCACCACGATCGGGCCGCGCTCGCAAAAGCCGTGGCAGCCGCTCATCTTGAGCATAACCTTGGCGTTGAGCTTCCGGTCCTTGATCTTCCGCTCGAGCGCCGAGGCCAGCTCGGCGCTGCCATAGGACAGGCATCCGGTCCCGCCGCAAACGATCACGGTTTTTTCCATCGCCGCGCTCGCGGCCAGGGCCTTGCTCTTGACCGATTCCAAATCCGCCAGTGAATTGATCTTCATCATTTCTTCCTTGCCGCGTATGCTTCAATAATCTTCTTGACCTTATCCGAACTCACCTGGCCGTGCACATCCTCATTCACCTTCACCACCGGCGCCAGCGCGCACGCGCCCAGGCAGTTCACGGTCGAGAGCGTGAACAGGCCGTTCTTGGTGGTCCCGTTCACCTCGATCCCGAGCTCGCGCATGAACGAGTCCGCGATTCTGGGCGCCCCGCGCAAATGGCAGGCCGTGCCGGTGCAGACCTGGATGATGTATTTGCCCTTGGGCTTCAGGCTGAAGGTCTTGTAAAAAGTCGCCACTTCCGACACCCGCGTGAGCGGGATGTTCAGCTTTTCCTGCAGCCGGTTCAGGGCCGGCCGGGGCAAATAGTTATACTGCGCCTGGATGTCCTGCATCATCGGGATCAAAAACGCCGGGTCCGCGCCCCAACTCTTGATTACCTCGTCAACCAGTTTCAAATTAACCTTTGCCTGCATCATAACTCCTCAATATTATCTTCGTGCCTTGGCGGTCATTTCTTGATGTTCACGCATTTCGCTTTCAGCTTGTCGTATTCTTCAATAATCCGCGCCTGGATTTTCGCCACCATGTCCGGGGTCAGGTGCCTAAAGCGTCCGTGGCCCTTGAAGTAATCGGTGATCGGCTTGAGCGCGGGGAAGTCGAAGGTCAGGTAATGTTTGCCGTCCACCACCTCGTAGAGCGCGAACGCCCCGGTCTCGACCGCGAGCCGTCCGTATTTGATGGCGTCTCCGCTCGGGATCCTCCATCCGGTCGGGCAGACGCTGAGCACATGCACATAGGCCGGCCCCTTCACCGCCATCGCCCGTTTCACCTTGTTGAACAAGTCCAGCGGATACGAGCTGCACGCGGTCGCCACATAGGGGATGCCGTGCGCGGCCATGATCTCGGGCATGTTCTTCTTCCAGGTTTCCTGCCCGGCCTTGACCCGGCCCGCGGGGCTGGTGGTGGTCGAGGCGCCGAACGGAGTGGACGAACTGCGCTGGATGCCGGTGTTCATGTAGGCCTCGTTATCGTAGCAGACGAAGATCATGTCGTGCCCGCGCTCCATCGCCCCGGAGAGCGCCTGCAGCCCGATGTCCGCGGTGCCGCCGTCCCCCGCCATGCCCGCGATGCTGATCTGCTTGTGCGGCAGTTTGCCCTTCCGCATCAGCGCCTTCAACCCGACCTCCACGCCCGAGGCCACCGCGGCCGAGTTCTCGAACGCGACATGGATCCACGGGATCTTCCAGGCCGTGGTCGGCAGCGGCGAGCTCACGATCTCCATGCACCCGGTGCTCATCGCAACCACCGCGTTCCGCCCCAGCGCCTTGCACACGATCCGGACCGCGAGCGCCTCCGCGCAGCCCTGGCAGGCCCGGTGTCCCTGCGAAAAATTCTCTTCCTTCGGCAGCAGCAACGGCCCGAAAACATCCACATT
>CAIUDS010000236.1 GCA_903897985.1 uncultured delta proteobacterium | reverse complement strand
CTGTTTTTAAAATTAGATTCTTTGCCCAAAAATGAAAAATCCTGAACCATAAACCCTTAGGTCCTGCCCTTTTCTGACCTTCCCTCCGCTTCTCCCTCGCTCCTCCAAACAAAATCCTCCTCCCCGTCAATCCACCTAAGGCCTAACAGGGGATTAAGGCCATTGACCCGGGGCCCAATCGGTGGTTAGAATGAAGGTTATGAGCGGAGAAGATAAATCCAAGCCGCTTCCGTTCAAAAAGGTTGCGGACGAGTTGACCTCGAAGTTCATCCGGGCGCGGCCGAAGGAAGCGGAGAAGATTTTGAACGCGCTCCCGCTCCCGGAGCAGCTCGCGCTGGCGCTTTCGCGCCGCGGCAAAGAGCGGTTGCAATTGATCCTGCTCTCCAAGCGCAGCCAGTCATTGGTGAGGGCTCTGCCCGAGCCGGAGCTTTATTTCACGCTCAAGGAGTTGGGTGAGGAGGAATCGCTGCCGCTTTTGGCCATGGCCGCTCCGGCCCAGCTCACTTATGTTTTCGATCTGGAATTCTGGGAAAGCGACCTGCTCGTGCCGGAGAAATACAGCCGGTGGCTGGAACTGCTCCGGCAGGCCGACCCGGCGCAATTCCAAAACTGGCTCATGCGGGCCGACCCCGAGCTTTTGACCACGATGCTCTCGAAGCTGGTCTCGGTCTGGGTGGTTGACCCGGACAACCTGGGCGCGGAGCCGTGGCGCGAGGAGGAAAACCTGTTCACCTTGGACGAGCAATATTATTTCTCGGCGCTGGACGAAAATTTACGGCCGCTGGCGGAGCGGGCGCTGGTGGGCCTGCGCGAGCTGGACGCGGAGAAATTTTACACGATCCTGGACGAGGTCCGACTGACGCCGGTGACGGAAACCGAGGCCACGGCCTATCGGGTGAGGCAGGGCCGGCTTTCCGACCATGGCTTCTACGATTTCGACGAGGCCTTCTCCATCTATCAGTTCCTTTCCCCCGCGCGGATGGCGGAACTCGAACAAAATCCGGAGCGGCCCGAGCCGAAGAAGACCCCGGCCGGCCGCTATCCGATCCTGCTCTCGAAGGAGGTCCCGTCTTTCTTGGCGTCGTCGCTGCAAGAGCTTTCGCCGCTCGAGCTCGAGGATTTCCATCACCAGTTTGCCCGGCTCTGCAATAAAATAATGGTCGCGGATGTGATGGACCTGACCGAACTGGACAACCTGAAACTGGCCGTGGAAAAAGTCTATGGATACCTTGAACTCGGACTGTCGGCATGGGCGCGGGGCCATACGCCGGAGGCAACCGCGTTGCTGCGCCGGCAATGGCTCGATCATATTTTCTCGGCCGGGTTCTCCGAGGCGCTCAAGCTCCGCTTCCGCGGCCAGCGGCTCGCGGATGCGCCCTGGTTCAAAAGCGCGGGCCGGCCCTTCCACCTGTTCGGGGAAATTGACGGGAGCCGCCTCCGCGGCCTGCTCGAGCCGCGGCCCAAATTTTATGCCGGCGGCAAATCCCTGGGGCTGCGCGAGTTCCGCTCCATGAACGATCTGCGCTCAGCCGAGAAAAGTCTGGCCCGGGCGGAGTTTTGCGGCCGCCTGTTCTTTGAGGCCCTGGGCCTCGCCGAGCTAAAACTGCAAAAGCTCATCGCGGCCTATCCGCTCGAACTGACTTTCGAGGTCATCCTGGCAACCTGGCTGGTTAACGGCGCGGTCAAAGCGCAGCCTGATTTTGAAAGCATTGCCCCTAAGGACCTGGCCCATTTTGTCGAGCGAGGCACCCGACTCGATTCGGGCCAAAGAAAAATTGCCGCGCAAGCCAAAGCCGAAATGCTTAACCGGCTCAAAAGCAGGGCGGAAGCCGCAAAAAGCATTTCTCAAGACCTTTTGACGCGATTTTTTGAAACCGCAGTGGGGGAGTTAGAGTCTGAATTAACAGGGATCAAGGATGTAAAGAATATAGACCCGAGATACCTCAACGCGATTGTGCTCAAAAATCCGGCCGAAAAAAGTCCGGGGAAAAAGGAGGGAAAGTCATGAGTGAGCAAAAGAAAACCGGTTATATTTGGATAATTGTGGTCATAGCGGCAGCCGTGGTGCTCGCGGTCATTGCCGTCCCTAATTCCCTGAGATTCCAGGCCCGCAGCCATTCCCGGCCCATGGTCATGGCTGAGAAGGCGGCATATGATGAGGCGCCGGCGCCCATGCCGGGCTCAACCGGATCGGGCATGCCCATGGAGAAAACCGGGAGCGGGGCGATCACCGAACGCATGTTAATCGCCAAGGTGGCTTTGACGGTTGAGGTGAAGGACATCAAGAGCGATGTGCGCAAAGCCGAACAAATCGCCACGCAGTTCGGGGGCTATGTCTCGGGCTCGCGGATTTATACGGAAGAGACCGGCTCGAGCGCCACGCTCACGCTGATGATCCCGATCAATAACCTGGATAAAGCGGTGGAGAAAATCCGGGAACTGGGAAAGGTCCGCTTCGAGCAGAAGAGCACCGAGGATGTGACGCGCCAGTTCATAGACAATGAGGCCCGGATCAAGAACCTTTCGAAGGAGGAAGAGGCTTTGGCCGCGCTGCTCAAACGCACGGGCAAGCTCTCGGACATCTTGGAGGTTGAGCAGGAACTGGCCCGGGTCCGCACCGAGATTGACCAGATCCAGGGCGAACAAAGATACCTCCGGCAGCAGACCTCCTATTCCACCGTGACCCTCAGCCTCACCACCAAGCCCGAGCCGCCCAAATACGAAGGCAGTCCGCTCAAGATCGCCTTTTTCAACGCCTGGCATTCTTTCCTCAATACCCTCCACGGCCTGGCCGTGATCGGGATGTATGCGCTCTTCTATGTGCCGCTCCTTTTGATCGGCTTTTTCATTCTCCGGTTCATCATCCGCCGGATCCGGAAGAAAGCGGCTTAAAATCAGCGCGGTGTTACAGCGGGGACAATGCGAGGAAAAACATTTGACCGGCCTGCCCTTTATGTTAGGATAAGAAGCAAATGGCGGGTAGACCCAAGGATG
>CAIUDS010000235.1 GCA_903897985.1 uncultured delta proteobacterium | reverse complement strand
GCCTGGTATAGCGAAATAATTTTTCAACACCCTCATCCATGGGCAGGGAATGGCTGCCGCGAATCTTGGGCAAGATCCATTTTGTTATTGGCTTTCTGAAGAACTGTTCGAACTAAAGGCGTCCTGAATATCCTTGGTCGCGCGCGGGAGGGCGAACAGGGCGAAGATGGCGCGGGCCAGATAGGTGGTGACCGGCAGCGCGATGGTGAGCGATAAGAACATTGCCGGCGTGGCATAGGGCTTGAACAAGGTTTGCCAGGCAAAGGTGGTGGCGCCCAGTCCGGCGAAGGCGATGGGCACCGCGGCGATCAATTCGGCGATGGGCAGTTGCACCACCAGTTCGTGGATCGGAATCCGGACCCCGAAACTGATGGCGCACAAATAATTGTTGATCACCCCGATCACCGCGAGCATCAGCGTCCAGCCCGCAACCTCCAGATACTGGCGCGGCCGGGCCTCAAAAAAAATGCTCCATAACGGGCGATGATAGGCGCCGGGCTTATAACGGTGGTGATAATAAACCAGGCCCAAGCAGATAAACAGGCTGGCCCAGATGATGCCGATCCCGAGCAGGATCAGTTCAAGACCGAGGGGGGAATGGAATTTCCAGCCGAAAAGCCGGGTGGCGAGCAGGGCCAGGGTCAATCCGAAATTGATGCTCCAGACCGACCAGGCGAACCGGAACACCACCATGCCGGCCAGCTTTTCGGCCTTGATCCCGGAAGCGCGCATGAGATAGAGGAACATGCCGCCGTTGGAAAACTGAATGTGGATAAGGGCGAGCAGGTAGAGGGCGGCGCGGGGATAGACCATGCGGCGGAAGGAGATGGGCTGATGGAACCAATCGAGGAGCAGCTTGAGCAGATAGGAATCAACCAGCAGATAGATAAACAGCGGGATGAACCGGGCCGGGATGAACAAGAGCAGGTTGGCGCTCAAAACCGCGTCGCTTAACTCGGTCCAGTTCACCCGGCGCGCGTAATAATATATGATGAGGCCGGAGATCAGGAGGGGGACCAAACGGCGGCCGAGGAAAAGTTCTTTTTTCCGGGCGGGGGTCGCTTTTCCCAAAGTGTCGGTTAGATTTTTCAGCATGATATAAATATTTTGCCGCTCGGCAATTTTATTTTTTTCCTAAATCCGAACCCGGTCGCGCTGAGAAATTCGGATCTTTCCGACCAGGTTTGACTTTTGAACTAAAATGATATATATAAATACAAAATTTGCAAAAGGAGGCATTTGTAATGGCAAGACCAAAAGGCGGATTGATTAATGCATTGGCAAAGGTTCCCGCGTTGTTGAAAGCGAGCGCGGCGCTGGAAGCGCGGATCGAGCGGCTGGAGAAAATTTTATTGGGAGTGGTGGGTCCGGCGCGGCGGGGCCGGAAGCCGGGTCGGAAGCCGGGGCGCAAGCCGGGAAGGCCGGCGAAGCGGGGACCGGGCCGTCCGAAGGGCACGCGGCGGGGCCGGAAGCCGGCGGCGGCGAAAAGGCTTTGCTCGGTGCCGGGCTGCGGGCGCCCGCATAATGCCAAGGGCTTTTGCTCGAACCATTACCAGCAGGCGTTGCGCAAGAAGAAAGAAGCGGCCAAGGCCTGAAAATATTTTGCAATTTTTTTGTCGGGCCTCGGCCTGATAAAATAACTCCTTGGGATTTCGCTCATAGATATTGCGAAATATTATTTCGGTAAGATCGGCCCCGAGTTCCGATATTTATTGACGATTTTTCGGGGGCGGCGGTTGCCGTCTTTTGAGGGCGGCCGCGGGCCGAGGCTTGAATTATGATAACCGTTGCCGGGCGGCTGAGGCCCGGCCCAATGGGAGGTGAGCTCATGGCGACGCTGAAGGAAATATTGGCAGGCGCGAACCCGACCTTGGCCGAAATCACGGCGCATCTTCAGAAACTGGCGCAGCCGGACCGGATCGCGCAGACGGTAGCGTTGGACAAGGCGGCCCAAATCAAGCTCTGGGACCTGGCCGCGGGCGGCAAGGCCCTGGCGCTGGACTACCTGGTGCCGGCCTCGGCCAAGTTGCTGGAGCCGTATCCGTTTGAGGGCAAGAATTCGCTCCCCGCGTTCACCCGCTTCCAAAAGGTGTTCTACCGGACTTCGGATGGAAAGCTGGGCGGTTATAATAATTCTCCGGCCGCCTGGCTGATCGGATGGGGGTATTATGTGGCGGAGCCGAGTTGGAAAAACCCCAAGGAAATCGCGGTGAATTATTTGAAAACCCCGACCGAAAAACCCGCGGGGTGGCCGGAAATAAAATCCAACCTGTCGGGCCTGACTCGGTTTGTCTACGGCGGCACCGTGGATTACCTCCGCTGGGTCTCGGAGGATGTCGTGATCGGCCGCGCGTATAAGCAGGGCGAAGTTGCAATGCCCAACTGGTTCGTGTTGTGCCGGAAAATTTCGCTTAAATAAAACCGGAGTGGTCATGAATAAAAAAACGGCAGTTTTGTTCGTGGCGATGGTGTTGCTGAGCCTGGGTAATTCCGCGCGGGCCCAGCTGGGCTACCGCGAGGACGCGGTGGTGATCAAGGCGGACCTGGTTGCGGGCGTGGCCGGGCAGCCGATCAGCGGCTTGGGCTTGATGCGATGGAACCAGGACCAGTTCGAGCCAATCCCGTTCCAGGTTGACGAGCGCGCCAAGGACGGCGGCTTTGTTTATACCAATGGACCCAAGAAAAATCCTCAACTCGGCAACGGCAAATTTGACGGCTCGGACGAACTGGTGTTCATGGCGTTTGACGCGGGCGAGCCGGCGCCGGCGAATGTCAAATGGCCGGAAGCAGCCGCGGCCGGCGCGCAGATCGCGGTTTCGGATTATGCGCGCAAGAACTCGTCGTCGGTCTATCTCTTTGCTTTCAACGCCAATCCGCCCCTGTCCAAAACCGATTATGCGCAGCACCTGGTGGAAGAGGGCAGGACTTTCGTGAAGAGCGACCATTACTGGTTCGGCGAGCCGATCGCCAAGGGTTTTTTCGACCGGTTTCATTTCGTGGGCCCGGACGGCAAGATCGGTCCGAATCTGGTTGACCGGATCAAGGGCCGGGGGCATATCAGCACTTTGGGCGGCGCGCTGAAACTGGTGCGCGGGGAGAATGACACGCCTGCGGACCTGGTGGCCTGGATTGACGGGCCGGTGCGCGTGATCCACCGCATGGAGGGCGGGATCGAATTGCCTTTGGGCATCAAGGTCAAACTCGCGGGCGGGTCCGATAATGTCTTTTATCGGAATTATTTATATACCCCGATCTTCTTCAGCCTTCCTTCCGGGGCCGCCACCCTGCTCAAGGGCTCCTACATGATCTATACCATTGACTTCAACAACAAGTTCAAGGGCTCGTATTATTTCGACGGCGTGAACAAGACCCCCACCGCCATTGACGGAAAGATGGATGCGCCGGAAAAAACCCTGGACCTCCAAACCCAACACAACTGGTATGCGGTGGGCGGGGACAAGGGCAACCTGGTCGAGCGCATGATCGTGCCGGCGCAATGGAAAAATATTGTGACCATGACCGCTTTTTATGTGGACGACGACAGTGAAGCGGATCCGCCCGAGTCCGAGCCGGGCCGCCACCAGTTCGGGTTCAAGCTCGGCGGCTTGTTCGAGGCGCCCGCGGGCAAATACACTTATTACCTCTATTACATGGTCCCGGATAAAAAGGTGACGCCCGAGAATGTGTCGGTCTGGCTGGATATTCTGGACCATCCGCTCAAGGTCTCGGCTCAAACCCTGACCAAGAATTAGCAAGGAGCCAAGTTGAAAAAGTTTCTGTTCCCGGCCCTGCTCGCGGCCGGGATTTTATTTTTGCTGTTTCCGGCCGGCCTCTCCGCCGCGGCCCGGCCTCTTTCCATCGCCCACCGCGGGGCCAACCTG
>CAIUDS010000234.1 GCA_903897985.1 uncultured delta proteobacterium | reverse complement strand
TGACCACCCGCTTGGAGTTCTCGCGGATGATCTGGCCCGGGCCCTCGTTATACTTGAACTCACCGATTTCCTTGAGTGGGAAGGTGAAGCCGATGGGGGAGCTGATCGGGATGTTGCCCAGGTCCTTCAGGTCCTGGCGCTGGTCGGGTTTCATCCGGACGATGATGTCGTATTCCTTGCCGCCGGTGCGGTAGCGGGAGGCGAGCTGGCCGTAGACCGCGGTGCGCAACGCCATCTCGGCCTGGGCCGCGACCACGCCGTAATTGAACATGCGGGCGCGGTCGAAGCGGAACATCTGCTCGGGCGCGCCCTGTTCGAGCGAGGTGGTGACATTGCGGCAGCCCTCCACCTGTTTCATCTGCACGGCCACTTCGGCGGCGAGTTTTTTGAGGACTTCCAGGTCGTCACCAAAGATCTTGATGGTGATGGGCTTGGTGGTGGACTGGGTGATGCTGCCGGCCGGGCTGAACGAAATCTCCGCCGCCGGGTTTTCCCGGCCAATCCCGTCCACCAGGTTCTGGAGTTGCGCCTCGGTGGTGGTGCGGCCCTTGGCGAACTTTTTCATTTTCATGAAAAATTGCGCTTCATTGGTGCCGGTGAGCTGGCCGCCGTGTCGGGCTTCCTCCTCGGGCTTGCCGGTCTGGCCGATCATGGAGAACATCATATCAAAGTCTTTGACCTGGTCCCTAAACTTGTTCAAGACCCCGACCATGACCCGGTTGGTCTGGGAGTAGGGGGTTCCGAGCGGGAGCTTGATCTTGCTCATGTACATGCCGCCCACCATCTGGGGCATAAACTCAGTCGGGGTCTGCACCGCCATCAGTCCGGTCAGGATCAGCACGAGCAGGGCGATCAGCATGACCTTGCCGCGGTTGTCGAGCGACCAGCCGAGCAGTTCGGCATAGGCGTTCTGGATTTTCATAAACGGGTGCCGCTGTTTCTTGCCCGGCTTGGGCACATGCTTTCGGAGCAGCTGGCTCGAGAGCATGGGAATGGCGGTAAAGGCCGCGAACAGCGAGCCGAGGATGGCATAGGCAAAGGTGCCGGCAAACGCGCGGAAGAGCTGGGCAGACAGGCCGGTGATGAACGCGATGGGCAAAAAGATGACGATGGCGACGATGGTGGCCGCGATGTCGGCAATGGCCACTTCGCGGGTGCCCACCTCCGCGGCCAGCTTGGGGTCGTCCCCCTCATGGATGTGGCGGTAGATGTTCTCCAGCACCACGATCGAGTCGTCCACCATCTTGCCCAGCGCGATCACGAGCGCGCCCATAGTCATGATGTTGAGCGAGTAGCCCGAGAAATACATGCAGACAAACGCGAACATCAGCGAGAGCGGGATGGAGATGCCGATGATCAGGGTGGGCACCACTTCCCAGAGAAAGATGAACAGGATGATCACCGCGAAGATGCCGCCTTCCACCGCGGCGCGCTTGAGGGCGCCCATGGCATCGGTGACAAACTCGGAAAAATCAAAATTGACATTGACGGTGACGCCCGCGGGCAGGTCCTTCTGGATCAGGGGCAAAGCTTTCCGGAGCGTCCTGGCCACATCCACCAGGTTGGCGTCGCTCTCCTTCATGATCGCCAGGCCGATGCCCTCGTGCTGCCCGTCCTGGGAGACCCGGACCACCCGGCCATTCTGGTCGGACAGGCCTTCCGCCACCCGGGCCACATCCTTGAGCCGGATCGGGTTGATGGCGCCCTTGCCCGCCAGCGGGTTGGCCATGCCGGTCAGTTGCATCAGGCGGTTGGAGGTGATCTGATTGGCATTGATCCCGAACCCGACCAGCAGGTTTTCCATCTGCTCAAGGTTTTCGAATTCGCCTTTGGACCGGACCCGGTAGCGGGAGTTGCCGATCTCCATGTTGCCCGCGCTCATGTCCAGGTTTTCATAGCGGATCATGCTGGTGACGGTGTCCAGGCCCAGGCCGTAGGCCCGCAGTTTCTCGCGGTCCACATCAATATGGACCTCGCGGTCGCGTTTGCCCATCACGGTCACGCTGGCCACGCCCGGGACCCGCTCGATCATGGGCGAGACAATGTCGTCCGCGATGTCGCCCAGCTCCGACATCTCGCGGTTCTCGCCGTCCACCGAGATGAACATCACCGGCATCTCGGTCATGTCAATGCGCATAATGATCGGATCGCTGGCTTCGTCGGGCAGGTAGTCCTTGACCAAGTCAATTTTTTCCCGGATGTCCACGCTGGCCGCGGGCAGGTCGGTGCCCCAGTTGAACTCGACATTGATCATGAGCACGCCCTCGCTGGCGGTGGAGGTGACCTTCTTGACATCCGACACGGTCTTGATCGCCTCTTCCACGGTGCGGGCGATGCTCTTTTCGATTTCCTCCGGGCCCGCGCCCTCGTAGGTGTAGATGACCATGACATTCGGGAAGGTGATCTTGGGGATCAACTCCAGCTTCATCCGCCAGAGCGCCATCCCGCCCACGATCGCGACGATCAGCATGCTCATCACAATCGTGACCGGCCGCCGGACCGGGAAACTGAAAATATTCATTTATTTACCCTCCGCCTTTTCGGGGACTTCCTTCTTCTCTTCCGGCTTCGGCGCGGACGCGTCATCTAATTTTTTAGCGATGGCGGCCTTGACCCCGTCCTGGAGGATGGCCTGGTCCTCCGCCACCACCAGCTCGCCAACCTTGACTCCGCCCAGAATCTCGTAGTTATTGAGGTCATAGAAGCCGAGCTTGGCCTCGCGCATCGCCACCCTGCCGCCGGCGGGATCGAACACGAAGATCATGTCCTTGCCCATACGCTTGCTGACCACCGTCTTGGGGACCACCGGCACGCCGGTGTGGGTGTCCGCCACCAGTTCGATATGCACGAACATGCCAGGCTTGAGCAGCCGCTCTTGATTGGGGATGCTGATTTCAACCTCCGCCGTGTGCGAAGAGGCGTCCAGCGTCGGCGCGATCCTCGAAACCCGGCCTTCAAAAAAACGGTCGGAATAGGCGTCGGTATAGACTTTCGCCAACTGTCCCATTTTGACCTTGGCGAAATCCTTCTCCACCACGCTGGTCTTGATCACAACCGTGTTGATTTTCACCACCACCGCGAGCGGGAACTGCGGGCTGACCATGGACCCGACATCAAAATTGAATTTCGCCACCACCCCGTCGAACGGGCTTTTCACCGGAAACGACTCGAATTGCACCCCGGGCTCGTCCCGGTTGACATAAGCGATCACCTGGTCCCGGCCCACATAGGCCCCCTCTTCCACGGCCTTGCGCACGAATTTTCCCGGAATCTTGCTGATCACATTCACCGTTTCCACCGGGTCGATATAGCCGGTCAGATCAATAATGTCCTCGATGACGCCGTTCTTCACTTCCATCACCACCACCGGCACCACCGCTTCCTGGACCTTCACATCCTTTTTGTTCTTCTTTATCACCAGCTGAGCGCCCACCGCTACGATGGCGAGCAGTAAAATCCCCACCGTCACGAAAAACCCGATCGTGCTCTTCTTCATCTTACTCCACCTCCATTATTCCCATGGCCTTGTCCATGCCGGCCTTGGCGACATAATAATTGTTCAGCGCCCGCAGATAGTTGGCGCGCGCCGAGGTCAGACCCACCTCCGCGTCCAGCACATCCAGGTGATTGACCATGCCCTCGCGGTAACGGTTTTGAGAGGCCTCCAGGTTCTTCTGCGCGGCTTCCACATTCTTGCTCTCGGCCTCGACCCCCTGCTGAGCGGAAACGAACTGCAAATAAGCCGCGGTAACCTGGATTTCGATCCCGCGCGAAAGCGCTTCCTCCCCGTAAATCACCTGCTGCCGCTGGCTCTTGGCCGCCTTAACCTCGCCCAGGGTCTGGAATCCGTCGAACAGGTCTATGCTCGCGGTCGCGCCGGCTTGATATCCCGGCCGCCAGACTTTATCGTTGGGCGGCAAGTCCTGGCCCCGGTTCCATTGATAGTTGGCGAATACTGCCACCGTGGGATAGAACCCGCCCTGCGCGATCTTGACCGCGGCTTGGGTCTGGTCTTCCCGGAGTTCCAGGCTTTTCAGGTCCGGCCGGCTTGCCCGCGCCTGCAGAAGCTGCTCGTTCAATTCCGGCACCTTGAGCTCCTCGTATTTGAGTTCCCCCAAGACCTCCATCGGCTGCGCCGGGTCCAGGTTCAAAACATTCTTCAACTGCAACTGCGCCAGTTCATACCCGTTATGGACCTGGATCTGCTGCGGCGTGATCGCGCTCAATTTGGCTTCCACCTGCAACACATCCAGGTTGCTCACATAGCCTTCCCGGTACAAGTCCTTGACCTGTTTGGAGTGCTGCGCCATCAAATCATAAGAGTCGTCAATCACCTTGACCATTTCCTTGGCCAGCAGCACCTGATAGTAGGACTGCCGGATCTGATAGACCAAATCCTGCTTTTGCGATTCCAAATCGGCTTTGGCCACATCCAACTCGAACTTGGCCGCCTTGTAGCCCTCCGTGGTGCGGAAGCCGGTAAAGACCGGATAGGTCATTTCAATCTTGGCCTGATAAACATCCCCCTCCCGGTCATTGGACATTTCAAAGCTCGGAAAGCCGAACAAGTGGACATGGTCCGGCGGAAGCGGAGTCCCGCTCCCGTTGGCAACCGGAAAACTGGTGGGATACAAAGTGGGGTTGCCGACGACAAATTGCGGCAGCGTGTTCATGTGGGTGTAAAGCCCGCTGGCCTTGACCGTGGGCATCAGGTAGGACCTGGTGCTGGTCACCTTGCCCTCCGCATAATCCACCTGCGACTCCGCCATCTTGACCTGCAAATTGTTTTCCAGACCGACCTTGATACAGTCGTCCAGATTCAGGCTCAGCGGGCCGGGACCCACGCTCTGCGCCCGCCCCAACCCGCAATAAAACAGGAACACCATTCCCAAGATCAACCACCGACTCTTCATCAAACTCGTCCTCCTAAAATTTTTCCGCGCCTTTATAAAAAATGTCCAGAATCTCCGATGCCCGTTCCCCCAGCGAATAATTCCGGCCCGACTCGATCCACATGATGATCGAACCGTTGATCAGCCCGATAAACGTCAGCGCCATTTGCTCCGGACGCAGCGGCCGGAACACCCCCTCGGCAATCCCCTCCGAGATCAGACCCGCCATCACCTCCACAAACTCGAATTGGCGCACCTTAATCATGTCCCC
>CAIUDS010000233.1 GCA_903897985.1 uncultured delta proteobacterium | reverse complement strand
GGTTATCCACCTGAATATTAAGAATCTAAAAAACAGCGGGATTTTTCTCCCGCTGTTTTTTTATTTTAAATTCCAATTGACAATTATTAAAAACTTTAGTTAATATTAGGTATATTGTTAAAAATGGGGTCGTGGTGTAGCCTGGTTTAACACATCGGCCTGTCAAGCCGAAGATCGCCAGTTCAAATCTGGTCGACCCCGCCATTTTTTCAAATCAAGCTGAATGTTCTTTCCTTTCTGTGCGGGGGACTTTAGTCCCGGTCTCGCCCAACTTGAATTTTGCCCGATTGACCCCGATAATGGTTAAACCCAAAAGGGGAAGGGAGTAAACATTTGAAAGTCGGTTTATTGCTCAAGCACGGCTCCGAAGAGGCCCGGGAACTTTCCGGCAAGGTGCAGGCGTTCCTCCAACGCAATGCCTGCGCCTCGTTCATCATCGGCCAAAAGCTGCCCAAGGAAAAACTGGACCTGATCGTGGTGCTGGGCGGCGACGGCACCCTGCTCTACGCCGCAAGCCTGGTCGGCGAAAAGGGCATCCCGATCCTGGGCGTGAACCTGGGCGGGTTGGGTTTCCTCACCGAGGTCAAGAAGCAGGAGCTGTTTAAGCTTCTGGAAAAGGCGCTGGCGGGAGACTGCCGGGTCGAGGAGCGGATGCTGCTCAAGGCCGAGGTGGGCAAGGAGCACTGCCTGGCCTTGAACGATATGGTGGTGGGGAAAACGGTTGCCAGCCGGATGATGGACATCGCGCTCGAGGTGGACGGGTATCCGTTGTCGCAGTTCCGGGGAGACGGCATCATCATCGCCACCCCCACCGGGTCCACCGCTTACTGCCTGGCCGCGGGCGGCCCGATCGTGGCCCCGAAAATTCACTCGATCATCCTGATCCCGTTCTGCCCGCACAGTTTGACCCACCGTCCCCTGGTGGTGCCCTCGAACTCCCGGATCACCATCTCGGTGAACCTGCGCGGCGGCGAGGCCGCCATGGCGGTGGACGGGAGGAACGCCCGAAAAATTTCGGAAGGCGACCTGATCAAGATCGCCTCCGCGCAAAAGCCGCTCAAGCTGGTCGGCTCGCCGAGCATGAACTATTACGAAATCCTGCGCACCAAGCTCGGCTGGGGCTGGAAATAAAATGCTCACCCGCATCCAGGTCCAGAACTTCGCCATCATTGACCAGGTCGAAATCGAGTTCGGCCCCGGGTTCAGTGTCCTCAGCGGGGAGACCGGCGCCGGCAAATCCATCCTCATTGACGCCCTCATCCTGGCCCTGGGCGGAAAGGCCAGCCCGGACCAGATCCGCACCGGCGCGGAATCCGCAGAGATCGAGGCGGTGTTCGAGATTGATCCGGGTTCCGAACTCGCCGGCCTTTTGAACGAGCAGGGACTTATTGACGCCGGCGAAGTCATCCTCCGCCGCCAGGTGGCCGCGGCCGGCAAGAGCCGCGCCTGGATCAATGCTCATACCGTGCCGCTTTCCAACCTCTACTCGGTCGGCCGGAAGCTGGTGGACATCTACGGCCAGCATGAATACCAGACGCTCCTGGCCGCGGACCAGCACCTGTTCCTGCTGGACGGATACGCCGGGGTGGAGGAACGGCTGAACCGTTACCATGATCTTTACCGCGACTATCAGGCGCAGATGCAGGAGTTTGAGAAGCAGCGGATGAGCGAGCAGGAGCGCAAGGAGCGGGTGGATTTTTTGCAGTTTAGGGTCTCGGAACTCGAACGCGCCAAACTGAAGCCGGGCGAGGAAGAGGAACTTGAAATTGAACGCGAGCGCTTGAAACACGGCGAGACCCTGAGAGCGGCCTCGGACCTGGCCTTCCAGGAGCTTTACAACCAGGACGGGTCCATTGCCGAGAAAATCGCGCGCATCCAGTCCGAACTGGACAAGGCCGCTAAGTTCGATCCGCGGCTCGCGGAGCTGGCCAAAAACCTGGGCGAGGCCCGGGCCGCGCTCGAGGAAACGGGCGCGGAGGCTGGGGATTATGTGCGGGGATTGAACGCGGACCCGGCGCGGCTGCTGGACCTGGAGGACCGCCTGGCGGAGCTTCGCCGGCTCAAGCGGAAATATCAGCTTGGGCTCGGGGAGATGATCGCGTTGGCGGAATCGAGCCGGAAGGAATTGGACCAGTTGGCTAATTACGAATCGCGAAGCGCGGAACTGGAGGGAAAACTGGAACAGAAAAGGAAAGAAACGCTCAGCCGGGCCGCGGAGTTGAGCAAAGAAAGAAAGGACCAGGCCAAAACCCTGGCCAAAAAAATGGAGCAACTCCTCAAGGAACTGGGCATGGAGAAGTGCAAATTCGAGGCGAGGTTTGAACAGATGGAAACGCCCGGACCGGACGGAATTGACCAGGTCGAGTTTTATCTTTCGCCCAACCCGGGCGAGGACTTGAAACCGCTTTCCAAAATCGCCTCGGGCGGCGAGCTTTCGCGGATCATGCTGGCGCTGCGGGGCATCCTGGCCAAAAAGCTGGGCGCGCCGGTGATGATCTTCGACGAGGTTGACGCGGGCATCGGGGGCGCGGTGGCCGAGGTGGTGGGAAAGAAGCTGAAAGAGCTCTCGGGCCGGAACCAGGTCTTGTGCGTTACCCACCTGGCCCAGATCGCCAGGTTCGCGGACCGGCATTACTCGGTCTGGAAACAGACGGAGAAGAGCCGGACCGTGACCCGGATCAAGGGCCTGGCTCCGGAGGAGCGGGTGGAGGAACTGGCGAGAATGCTGGGCGGGATCAAGATCACGGACAAGACCCGGGCCTTTGCGCGCGAGATGCTGGAAGAGAGCCAGAAATGAAAAAGACCGGTTTGCGATTAAGAAGGCCCGAATTTGATCTCCAGCCGCAACCGGGGCCCAACAGTGCTTACCGATTGCCCCCTTCCCGAATTGGTCAGACACTGTCTGGCCAATCAGTGCCGCAGACAGTGTCCGGAAAAATTCCTATGCATGAGGAAACGGCGCCGTGACCAAAAAGCCGCCAGACCCGTCTGTTGCCAACTCGGAAATCCTGCTCTACCGAACCGAAGACGGCCAAACTCGCGTTGAAGTGCGGCTGGAAGATGAAACCGTCTGGTTGACGCAGGAGCTGATGGCGGAGTTGTATCAGACGACCAAGCAAAACATAAATTTCCATATCCAAAATATTTTCGGAGAGGGCGAACTTGGCCGGGCGGCAACTGTCAAGGAATACTTGACAGTTCGCCAAGAGGGTTCGCGGACCGTCAAACGGAGGCTGGATTACTACAACCTGGACATGATCATCTCGGTGGGCTATCGGGTGAAATCAAGAGACGCCACCAGGTTCCGGCAATGGGCGACCGCGCGGCTGAGGGAATACATTGTCAAGGGATTTGTCCTCGACGACGAGCGGCTCAAGGGCGGCGGACAGGTGGACTACTTTGACGAACTGCTCGAGCGCATCCGCGAAATCCGCGCCAGCGAGGCCCGCGTTTACCAGCGCATCCGCGAGATTTTCGCCCTGGCCCGCGACTATCGGGAAGAAGATCAGGAAACCATGGTTTTCTTCGCCGCCATGCAGAACAAGATGCACTACGCTGCCACCGGCATGACCGCGGCCGAGATCGTGCGAGCCCGCGCGGATGCCCAAAAACCCAACATGGGCCTGACCTCCTGGAAAGGCGGCCGCGTGCGCAAGCGCGATGTCGCGATTGCCAAGAACTATCTGGACGCGAGCGAAATTGACACGCTTAACCGGATCACGGTCATGTTCCTGGACCAGGCCGAGTTCCGTGCGCAGCGTCGCCAGGACCTGCGGATGCGCGACTGGGAGATTTTTCTGGACAAATTCCTCAACGACACCGAATTGCCCGTGCTCACCCATGCCGGGTCGGTGAGTCACGATCAAGCATTCTCCTGGACCCTCGATCAGTACGAGGCCTTTGCCATCCGCCGCCGGCTCCAGGCGGAGGCCAAGGCCGAGGCGCGCTACCTTGACGACCTGCGAGAATCCGCCCGCGCCCTGGAGGCCGGGCGCAAGAAGAGGTCTCGACCCAATCGCAAAACCGCCGGGAAGCCAAACCGGAGGCGCGGCCCATGAGCCCAAAAACTATAAGTGCCAGAATTGGAAAATAATACACCCTTATGGACGCAGGAGAAGGGGAAAGCTGGGATATGATGAAAAAGAAACCGGAGATTAAAATCACGCCGGAGGAATTGATGGCGGAACTGGCGCG
>CAIUDS010000232.1 GCA_903897985.1 uncultured delta proteobacterium | reverse complement strand
CGGCGCCACCTTCATCGAAGAGGGAAGGTTTAACATCGCCAAATTTCACGAGGATGTTAGTTTTGAATATGTTCGATGGCAAGGCAGAGCTTATTTTTATGGGGCCAGGCTAAAGGAAGCCAGCTTAGATTTTATCGGAGGCAATGAAAATACATTAGGACACAAAACCAAATTGTTTGATAGAGATGAGGAAATTGGATTTGATCATATCAATTTCCGGGAAGCCAAGCGGGTGCGGTTTGAGCATGTGGATTTGAGCCGGGCTTCTTTTTTGAGATCGCAAATTGAGAATATAGATTTTATTGACGTCTGGTGGGATGGGCCGGAGGGCTATAGGATTTATGATGAGCGGAAGTGGCGCGAAAAAGGAGTTGATGGGGCGGGTTTGAAACTCGCCCCTACACCCGCGCTTGCTGATAATGCGGGCAGGTATTCAAACCTGCCCTACAAGGTTTGGACCGTAGGGCGCGATTGGATTCGCGCCCGGATTATAAACCCTATCCTCGAAGAATACCGTTTGCTCAAGAGGAAAGACAAGGATGAATTGAAGGAGATCGAGAACCTTTACCATCAATTGATCCTGAATTATGATCGAAGGCGCGAATATGAAATCGGGGGAGAGTTTTACGTCCGTGAGAATGAAGTCCGGAAAATTCGCAAGGGCCTTCCGGCGAATGCTCTGGAATATATCTACCAATGGACCAGCCACTATGGCCAACGATGGGCGCGGCCATTGGCTTGGAGTTTGTTGTTTTTCTTTTTGTTCACGCCTTTCTTTGTCAAAGGCGGTTGGACCCTATCCGGCCTTTTCGATTTCTCGCTCACTATAATAATGCCGGTATTTCGATCTATGCGGAACAATCTCCTTTATCTTTTGAGCGCAATTAAAAGTGATGATCTTGGCATCGGGAAGAATTTACAACTTCTGGCGGCGTTTGAGCGACTCTTGATCTACTATCTCCTTTCCATGTTTCTGCTTGCCCTCCGTCGAAAGTTCCGAAGGTAGGAGTGGTTTCTTAAGCCAGCGGTAGGGGTGACCGGCCGGTCGCCCTTACAATATCCTGGGTAGTCATTAGAGTTCGAACTTGCCCTTTTCGGTTTCAATCAGGATCGGCGGTAGTTCCTCGGACTTGCTTCTCGCCTTGATTCTCGCTTCCACCAATCCCAATCTCGGCTGACCTCCTTTTCGATCGTAGGCCAGTTGGGTGCGGGAGACCAGAAGCCCGGCCTGTTTGATTTCGGCCAGGAGGTTGGGCCAGCGCTGGAAGGGATAGACCAGGCAGATGCGGCCCGAGGGTTTGCTCAGGTAGTGCGCGACCTGGAGGAGTTCGTGGAGCGTGGTCCGCAGCTCGTGGCGGGCCACGGCTTTTTCCGGGTTGGCGCTGAGGTTGCCGGAGCCGAGCGGTCGGAAGGGCGGGTTCGAGAGCACCAGGTCAAAAGTAGCCGGGGAAAAAATTTCCGGCAGCTTACGGAGGTCGCGGTGGAGGACGGTGATGAGAGAGCCGAAGCGGTTAAGGCGGACGTTGCGCCGGGCCATGCCGGCGAGTTGGCGCTGGATTTCCACGGCCACAATTTTCTTGGGAGATCCGCGTTGGGCCAGGATGAGGGGGATGACGCCGGAGCCGGTTCCGAGATCGGCCACCACCTCGCCGGCCGCAGGCAGGACGAAGTGGGCGAGGAGCAGGGCATCCACCGAGTAGCGGAAGCCCCGGCGTTTTTGGATTAACTTGAGCTTGCCGCGGAGCAGGTCGTCGAGCGACTCATCCGGGTAGAGGTTGATTTTCGGCACCGGACCCAGAAGGCTGGGGTTGTTCCCTATTTCTCGGCAGCCGGCTTGCATATGGGCGGACAGCCGCCCCCGCCCCCTGCTGTATATTGGAAAGCTCCTGGATAGATGGAGTCAAAGCCGGTAAAACCAGGGAATAAAGCATTGGAACGCGGGTTAAAGACCCGGACATCCACGT
>CAIUDS010000231.1 GCA_903897985.1 uncultured delta proteobacterium | reverse complement strand
CCGGAAGGCTGCTCCGGGCTTTTTGCCTCGCCGATATTTTGTGCCGGTTGCTGGGGGAAAGCGAATTGGCGGCAGAAGCCCGCCGAGGCTTTGAGCTCCCGCGCAAATTCCCCGTCATGGAGCCTCTCGCACCCTGAGCGCCCTGACCGTGGCGATGCCTATGCTCTCCCATCCGGACTGGCGGGAACGAAGCCTTTTGCTTCCGGTTAAGATCATTATGCAATTAGTGGCCAACCGCTTGCCGGTCAACCTGAGGCCTAATCTGATTGAGTTAGCAAGAGGTCCTTAAAAAACCGGGGGTGGGCAAGGATCATCCAACCATTGACTTGCGGGCAAGTCTCGTTTATATTTTTGGGAATGGCAAAAAAGGAAACCAGCCGCGAGCCGCGCCAGCGGAAGCTGTTGCTCGCGCTCTGGGCGCTGGCCCTGGCGGGATTGCTGGTGTCGGCTTATTTGACCTGGGTTTATTATGCGACTTTTCGGGACTTCTATTACAGCCCGGGCTGCAATCTTAATTCGGAATGGAGCTGCACCGCGGTGGCGGGCAGTCCCTACGCGCGCATCCTGTGCCTGCCCAATTCGCTTTACGGCATGGCGGTGTATTTGCTGGTGCTGGCGCTGATCCCGCTACGGCTCAGGGCCCGGATCCGGGCGTTCGCGCATTTGGAGAATTACCTGGTATTGCTCGGGCTTTTCTGCATCGGCATCTCCGCCTATCTGGCCTATGCCTCATTCTTTATCCTGCACAAGCATTGCATCTTCTGCATGTGCCTCTATGCCATCAATATCGCGTTCCTGGTCCTCGCCCTGCTGACGGTCGAGTGGAAGGCGCTGAGTCAGCAGATTCGGGACGACCTCAAACTCTTGAAAACCGATCCCAAGGTTTTGGGACCGGCGATCCTCCTGCTCATCGCCGCGGCGGCCTTCGTGGTGATCCAACATAACCGCTGCAAAAATGAGAAGCAGATTCCGCCCGGGCCCGGAAGGCCGGGCGTGACGATCAGCACCGCAAGCGACCCGTCGCTGGGGCCGCCGCGGGCGCCCATCGTCATCATCGAGTTCAGCGATTTCCAATGCCCCTATTGCCGGGAAATGCATTTCGTGCTGAAAAAACTGCGGGAGAAGCACCCCGATCAGATCCGGGTGGTGTTCAAGAATTTCCCGCTCGATCCCGTGTGCAACCCGAGACTAAAACACGGGGGGCATCCCAATAGCTGCCTGGCGGCCTTTGCCGCGGAATGCGCGCATCAAATGGGGGCTTTTGAAAAGCTCTATGAAAAACTGGCCACCGCCTCCAACTACAGCCCGGAGGGGCTCCTGGGCCTGGCCTCGGACAGCGGGATGGATCTCGACGAATTTCAACAATGCATGATCAGCGGGCAGATCCGGGAGGAAGTGCAGCGGGACATTGCGGACGCGCTCAAACTGGGGATTCAGGGCACGCCCCTGCTGGTGGTCAACGGCCGGGTTTATTACTCGGCCTTGTCGGAGCCGCAGTTGGAAATCCTGATCTCGGAACTCCTGGCCGGAAAAGAACCCTCGGTTCCCACGGAATAATTGAAAAGTTGTGGCGCGGGCTTCCAGCCCTGCAAATTGTAGGGGCAGGGCTTGCCCTGCCCTAATTCGGGCGCGGCAAACTACGCCCCTACGGCAGGCAAGATGCCTGCACCACAATTTATGGGACAGGATCCTCGAGCCTATTTGATTTTTTCCAGTTCCTGCGTGCTCCAGTTCTTGGCGCCAAAAATCATTTGCACGCTCCCGTTGACCGACACCTGGACAAAACCGTTAAAATCGTTATCCAGGCTTCCGCTCCCGACCATTTTGGCCTTGTGCGTTTCCGGGCCTTCCAGCGAGACATCAATCAAGACCGAGTGGGGTCCGGCCGGGACATTATCAAACCCGGCATAGACTCTTTCCCAGAAATAGGTTACCGAGGTCAACTCCTCTTCGCCGAATTCATTTTCCTTTTTCTTTTCCGTGGAGCGGGTGGGCAGGATGACCAGGCCGTATTTGCCGTCCAACACGATCATGAGGTGGGCCGAGGGCTGCTGTTTGTCGCTCGTTTCCAGGAGCGGGCCGCGAATCTCGATTTCAATGGTTCCGGTCGAGCCGGGGCTGGGCAGAATCTTCATCCGGTGCGCGCCGCTGGGCGCGGTCTTCGCGGCCACGGGCGCCGGGGTTGGAGCCGAGGTCGGCGCCGGAGTCGGGGCGGGCGTCGGCGCGGGTTTGGTCGGCTCCGGAGCTTTGGGCTCAACCAGTTTGGGAGTCGGGACCGGCTCCGATTTGACGGGCTTGGCCTCGGGCGCAGGCGCCGGCTTTTCCGGAACCGTCTCCGGGACAGGCGCCGGCTCTTCGGTCGGCTTGGTTTCCTCAACGGTCTGGCCGGGGGCGGTCTCCGGGACCGCGGGCGGCTGGGTTGTTTGCGCCACTTCCGGAGCCTTGGCCGGTTTGGAGAATTGGGCATGAATAATCCGGGGGCCTTCCATCAAGCCCAGCAGTAACAGGAAAATGATCAGACCGACCCCGATCCCGGACAGGGCCTGGGATTCCTTTTGCATAAAACTGAGCATCATCAGGATGGCGAGCAGGATCAGCCCCAGCATTCCCAGATAAAGCATCAGGCCCGAGATATTGCCGATATTGATAAAACCGCTCATTTCTTTTTGCTGAACCCGTGCCGGCCGAGCGCCTTGCCCAGCGCGTAATACTGATCCGCCATCGGACAGAACGCGATCGGGTCCAGCTTTTTCATGTCCGGTTTTCCCTTTGCGTCCAGGACCCCGGCCTCGACCTGCACCGCGACCACCTCGGCCAGGAAATGGGTATGGGTGCCCAGCGTGAGCGTTTTCCTCACCTGGCACTCCAGGTTCACCGGGCATTCCTTGATCACCGGCGCTTTAACCTTTTTCGCCGCGGCCGCGGTCAGACCCGCGGCCTTGAACTTGTCGGTTTTCCTGCCCGAGATGTTCCCGCACAAATCAACCGCCCGGGCCAGCTTCCTGCTCGGAATGTTGATCACGAATTCCTGGCTGGCCATGATCAGGTCGTGCGAATACCGCGAGGGCCGGATCCCGATCGAGACCATGGGCGGAACGCTCGCCGCAACCCCGCACCAGGCCAGCGTGATGATGTTGGGCTTGCCCCCGCCGCCCTTGCAACTAACCAGAATCGCCGGCACCGGAAACAGCCACGGATTGGGTTCCATTGTCTTTTTCATGCTCCTGCCTTTCTTGAAAAGATTATACCAACAACCCCTGCAAAAATCAAAATCCCCTTCCGCGCAACCGCACTCGACCGCGGCCAAAAATTCCTGGTGACCCAAGCTGCACGGCATCGCCAGTCGGAGCGCCCTCCAAGTCAAAGAAATTTGGGCTGAGGGGAAAAATTTCTCTTGACCTGGGCTTTCAGGGATGACCCCCAGGGATTTTAAGACATTTTCCCTTTGGCCCGCCCCACCCGCATTTTTTGCTTTACAATGCTTTAAAAATTTATTATACTTTTAAAATCAGGCAAATAATGAATAGTTCCATAAAGGGGAGAGTTATTTTTATCAGGTTTTAACGACGAACTAAAAAGGGAGGAAGCTAAAATGAACGGGGCTAACCAGAGACTTGGTTTTATGGCAATCATTAGTCTTTTATTCGCCATTTTCCTTATTCAAACCGGATGCCAGGGGGAAGAATCCGCGGAGACCAATACCGCTTCGGGAAGCTCGGAATTTGAGCGCGTGGAAAGTTATGTCGCAGGTCTCAACACCAAAATCACGGCCGGACCTCTCCTGTGTGGAGATACCACCACGGCTAAATTTAAATTTAAATGCACCGCGGCCCCTTGCACTTTTAAATGCAACCTGGATGATGCGGGTTGGGCAAAATGCCCGGCCTCCAAGACTTATACCGCATTGGCTGAAGGCAGCCATACCCTTCAGGTCAAAGCCATTAGCAAAACCACGGGCAAAGCTGACAAAACGCCGGCGACTTATAGCTGGACCATAGGATGCGTGAGCGGCTCTGCAATCTCGGCTGGTGGTTATCATACCTGTGCCCTTGCCTCCAGCGGCGGAGTAAAGTGCTGGGGGGATAATGAGGGTGGTCAACTTGGAAATGGGACAACTGCCGATAGCAATGTTCCCGTAAATGTTACTGGTTTATCTTCAGTGGCAACCGTAATCTCTGCCGGTTATGAACATGCCTGCGTCCTTACCACTGGTGGGGGAGTAAAATGCTGGGGGTATAATAGTGATGGTCGCCTCGGGAATGGCACAAAAATAAATAGCAAGGTTCCAGTTGATGTTTCCGGGCTATCTTCAGGAATAAGCGCAATCTCTGCCGGTGGTTGGCATACCTGTGCCCTTTCTTCTGGAGGGGGAGTAAAGTGCTGGGGGGCCAATGATTCTGGACAACTTGGGAACGGGACCATTACCGGGAGCAATGTTCCGGTTAATGTTTCGGGCTTGACTTCAGGGGTCGGCGCCATCTCGGCTGGTCATGCGGTCCACACCTGCGCTCTTACCTCGGGCGGGGGAGTAAAATGCTGGGGGTATAATGTGCAAGGTCAACTTGGGAATGGGACAACTGCGGATAGCAAGGTTCCCGTAAATGTTTCCGGGTTATCTTCAGGAATAAGCGCAATCTCTGCCGGCGGGGGTCATACCTGTGCCCTTACCTCCGGCGGCGGAGTAAAGTGCTGGGGGTGGAATGATTATGGTCAACTTGGAAATGGGACAACTGCCGATAGCAATGTTCCCGTAAATGTTACTGGTT
>CAIUDS010000230.1 GCA_903897985.1 uncultured delta proteobacterium | reverse complement strand
GGAAGCCCAGCGCATCCAATCCGCCAAGACCGTGCGCGACTCGGCCTATTCGATCTGGGGCGGCGGGTTTCTGGTGCTCACCCGCAACGCCCTCTGGGCCGCGGCTATCCTCGCTTTCTTCGTCATGAACCCCAACATCACCGATGTCGCCCAATACGAAATGGGCTGGTACCGGATGGCTTTCGAGAAACTCCCGATGGGCATGGTCGGCTTCTTCTTCGCCGCGGTGCTAGCCATCCATTTCTCGACCATTTCCTCGCACCTCAACCTCGGGGCGTCCTATTTCACCCGCGACCTCTATCACCATTATGTCAACCCCAAGGCCGACGAGAAAAAACTGGTCTGGGTCGCGAGGCTCGCCACCCTGATCCTCCTGCTCGGCTCGTTCTTCATGGGCTCGCTCATGAAAGACATCACCTCCTGGCTGATCTTCGCGCTCTGGCTCCAGGCCGCGGGCATCTGGCTCCCCTCCATCCTCCAGGTGGTCTGGTGGAGGTTCAACTCCTGGGGTTATCTCTCGAGCTGGATCGCCAACCTCGGCATCTCCTGGCTGGTGGTCTGGGTGCTGCCCGCGTTCGGCATCCTGCCCAAGGACATGCCCGACTATCAGCAGTTCTGGATTTTGATGGCGCTTACGCTCCCGATCTACATGGGCGTCACCCTACTCACCAAGCCCGACAACGAGGACCACCTGGTGAAATATTATGTGATGACCCGTCCGATCGGCTGGTGGGGACCCATCCACCGGAAAGCGGTCGAGAAGGGATTGATTAAAGAGTAGTTGTATGCGGACAGGAGTGTCCGCATTACGAATATAAATCGCAGGCAAGAGTGCCTGCGGCCCGAAGGAGGAAAAAATGGCAAAACATTATACGCCGGAACAAGCGGAAAAGTGGGGATGGGAGGAGTTGGTCGCGTGTATCCTGTCCCCGGCGTCTTATATTTTCGTCTCGCTGGGCCTGGCCCTGGCGATCCTGCTCATACCGGTGGGCTGGGTATATCTGGCGATCGGATTGATCTCGACCCTGCTCATGTATTTCGTGATAGACCCCAAGCTGCGCGCGATCTCCGACGAATACGAGCGCAATCAAGCCGAGTTCCTGAAGCATGTGGAAAGCGTTTCCAAATGGGAGGATGTCGAATGAACGAACAGAATGCCTGGTTGAGTTTCATCCAGTCCGGGGGCGGAAAACTGATCGGGATGAGTCTGGCCTACATCGCCTCGTTCATGGGGCTCGCCTTTGCCTGGTATAGCTGGCGCAAACGCGAGCAGATCAAAAAAGCCAAGGAGGCGGGCAAATGACGCAGAGCACGATTATTTTCGGGATCATCATCCCGTCCGCGGTCTTTCTCTTCTCGTTCATCATCACCTATGCCCTGTATGTCCACTTCGCCAAACAACACCACAAATAAGCCGCCCATGAAACCGCGCAATGTCCCTTTGGCCGCGGCCCTCAGCGCCATCATCCCCGGCGTGGGCCAGCTCTATAACCACGACTTCTGGCGCGGAGTTTTCTGGCTGATCCTTACGCCCGGCTTCTGGATCGGCTCCGGCGGCACCCTCGGCTGGATCTGCCATATCCTCGCGGCTTACACCGCCTATACCCGGGCGGAAATTAAGAATGAAAAATCGCGGTGCGAGTCCGTGGATAAGAAATCGGAGTAGGAGGTCTTTTCATGAGTTGGAAAAAAGCAGGGGCTTTTGTCGCCATGGTCCTGGTTTTGTCACTCGGGTTGCTGGCCAACGCGGAAGACCCGAAAGCAACGGGCAAGGTCTCCGAGGCGACCAAGAAGAGCGTGAAGTCGCAATACCTGTCCGGACTCAAGGGCACGGGCATGAAGCCGGAGGACCTGAAAGTTTATTCCATCGGCCAGTCGCACATAGACGCGGCCTGGAGATGGCGCTGGCGCCAGACCGCGGAGTCCAAGACCAAGATCACCTTCGGCATGGCCATCCAAAACCTCGAGACCTACCCGACCTATAATTTCCACCAGAGCGCTCCGCAATATTACGAGTGGATCGAGCAGTTCGACCCGGCCATGTTCAAAAAGATCGTCGAGTACGAGAAGCAGGGCCGCTGGCTCGCGGTGGGCGGCATGTGGGTCGAGCCCGACTGCAACCTGCCCGAAGGCGAGTCCTTTGCCCGCCAATTCCTTTACGGCCAGAGATATTTCCTCTCGAAGTTCGGGCACACCACCGACATCGCCTGGCTGCTCGACTCGTTCGGCTATAACTGGAACCTGCCCCAGTTCGCGGCCCGGAGCGGCTGCAAGTATATGTGGACCAGCAAGCTGACCTGGAACGAGCACAATGTGTTCCCGTTCCACCTGTTCCAATGGCAGGCCCCGGACGGCTCGCAGGTGCTCACGCACATCTGCCCGATCGTGCCGATCCCGGAGTGGTTCCCGTTCCAGGAACTGCAGCCCATGGCCGCCAAGGATTACAATCTCCAGCCCGAGGGCAATGTGGGCGGTCTGGTGGTTTCCGGCGGTTTCCGCGAGACCCGGCTCCTGCTCAAGCCGGGCGCAAAACTTACCGCGAATTATCTGACCACCCCCAAGGAAATCCAGGCGCAATTGAGCAACGAGGTCATGCCGGTGGTCGGAGCTTTCTACGGCCTCGGCGACGGCGGCCACGGCCCGCTCCCGGTCGAGATCGAGAAGCAGCTCGCGCTCCAGTCACTCGGTTACGGCAAGATCGGCACCGCGGACGAACTGTATGGCGTGCTGGAGAAATATTCCGACCGGATCGCCACCTGGAACGACGAGATGTATCTCGAGTACCACCAGGGCGTGATGACCACCCATGAATGGATCAAGCGCGCCAACCGCGGCGCTGAGGCCCTGATGCGGACCACGGAAGCCGCGGCGACCGCGGCGCACTTGTTCGGGATCGAATATCCCATGTCCACCATTGTCAAGGACTGGAAGCTGGTGCTCCTGAACCAGTTCCATGACATCCTGCCCGGATCCAGCCTGGCGGAAATCTACCGGGATGCTTATGAGCAATACCGCCAGGTGAACGCGGACGGGACCGCGGTGATCAAGGATTCGCTTTCCGACCTTTCCGGCAAGATCGGAATCCAGCCTCCCCAAGAGGGGCTTATGCCCATCCTGGTTTACAACCCGCTGGGATGGCAAAGAAACGACCCGGTGAAATACCGGATCCAGCTGGGCGAGCGCTACCGGGTGTTTGATCAGGACGGCAAGGAACTGCCGAGCCAGGTGGCGCTGGTGGAGGCCGGGTTCTACAACTATCTTTGCAATGAAACCGACGGCTGCGGAAAAACCCTGAACACCTATCTTTATTTCAGCCCCGGCACGCTGCCCTCGCTGGGGTGGAAGATGTTTTACCTGAAGCCGCGGGAGAGCAGTGTTCTCACCGGTCCCGGGGTTTACGACGGGGTGAACTCGGTGATCCTGGAAAACGACTTGGTCCGGGCGAGCATTGACAAGAAATCCGGCCTGCTCGTTTCTTTCTATGACAAGCGCCTTAACAGGGAAATGCTGAAAAGCCCGAGCAACAAAATCCTGGCCTTCAAGGATCAGCCCAAGGAATATTCGGCCTGGAACATTTCCGAGAATTACGAACGGAACCCGGTGCCGGTCCCGGAAGTGACCGCGGTGAAGGTCGTGTCGCAGGGGCCGTTGTTTGTGCGCGTGCTGGTGGAGCGGAAAGATTTTCCGACCATGTTCAGGCAATGGCTTACGCTTTCCGCGGGATCGCCGCTGCTCGACATCGTCACCTACACGGACGATCACTGGAAGGAGACCCTGGTCAAGGTCGAGTTCAACACCGTGGTGGAGACCGACAAGGTCGCCGCGGAAATACCCTACGCCGTGATCGAGCGTTCCACCCACCCGACCGTGAGCTGGGACCAGGCGCGCAACGAAATGCCGGTCGAGAAATGGACTGACCTGTCGAATAAGGATTTCGGGATCTCTCTGCTCAATTTCGGCAAATACGGCTTCAGCCTGAACCCCGCGGGAAACGGCTGGCGCATGACCATCATCAAGACCGCGCGCTATCCGACCCCCTCGCCCGAGGCCGTCGGGGTCGGTATCCTCGCCTGGTTCCTGCCCAATCCCGACACCGACCAGGGCGAGCACTGGGCGCATCTCGCGCTCCTGCCCCACGCCGGCGGCTGGCAGCAAGCCAAGGTCTACAAGGCCGCTTATGAATACAACACCCCCGCCGTCGTCATTCCGGCCTCGGCCCATGCCGGCAAGCTTCCGGCTTCGGCCAGTTTGTTCTCGCTCACGAGCGACAGCGCTTACATCGCCCAGGTCAAGAAAGCGGAAGACGACAACGGCATCATCGTCCGGATCGTGGAAGGCGAAGGCAAGGACACCTCGGCCACTTTGCAGGTGAATCCGGCGTTCAAGATTGTGTCCGCGGCTGAGACCAATTTGATCGAGCTTGATCCAAAGCCTTTGCCGGTGAGTCAGGGGGCGGTGAGCTTCCCCATCGGCCACTTTGAAATCCGAACCATAAAGCTCGCGTTGAGCGCAAAATAAATTTAGTCGGGCGGGGCGGTCTCCTGGGCCGCCCCGCGCGAAATCCATTATGTCGTTCCCGCGCAAGCGGGAACCCAGGCCTGCCCCCGTGGAAACGGGGGTCCAGGTTAATTCTGGATTCCCGATCAAGTCGGGAATGACAGGGAACCAGATTCCCGGTCAAGCCGGGAATGACAAAAGGAGGAACCATGAAAAAATTGGTTGACAGGATTTTTCTCGCCCTGGCGTTGATCCTGGCCGGGAGCTTCGTTGCCCTTGCGCAGGAATCGCTGAAGCCGGTCGAGATCCCCAAGTCGAAAATCGAGAGCATTAAAAAGGATTACACCGAGAGGCTGGCTCAGCTCGGGCTCAAGCCGGAAGACCTCCAGGTGTTTTCCATCGGCAAGTCCCACATTGACGCGGCCTGGCTCTGGCACTGGTACCAGACCCGCGACGAGAAATGCCCCCAGACCTTTCAGGCCGCCATTGACCACAGCTACCAATACCCGGGCTTCACCTACAACCAGAGTTCCGGCCAGTATTACGAGTGGGTGAAGGAAGTGGACCCGAAGCTGTTCGGCGAGATCCAGCAGGCCGAGAAAGACGGCCGCTGGACCATTGTCGGCGGCATGTGGGTCGAGCCGGACGGGAACATGCCCGAAGGCGAATCCTATGTCCGCCAATTCCTTTACGGCCAGAGATTTTTCCTCGAAAACTTCGGGCACATTGCGGATGTAGCCTGGATGGAAGACTCGTTCGGATATAACTGGAACCTGCCCCAGGTTGCGGCCCGGGCCGGCATCAAATATATGTTCACGGCCAAGCCGACCTGGAACGGCCACAACCTGTTCCCCTTCCACCTCTTCCACTGGCAGGCCCCGGACGGCACCAGCCTGCTCACGCATATCTCTCTCACCGTCGGATGGGGGACTTACTTCCCGTTCAATGAATATGCGCCCATGCCCAACGATAATTATTTCCTCTCCGACCTCGACAAGGTGGACGGCAATTCCGGCGCCGCCCGCTACCGGCCCACGCGGCTCCTGCTCAAGCCCGGCGCCAAGCTGACCGCCAATTACCTGACCACTCCGGACGAGATCAAATCCGTGCTCAGCCCGGACCTGATGACCACCGTGGGTGTGTTCTACGGAAAAGGCGACGGCGGACACGGGCCGGTCCCGAGCGAAATCGAAAACCAGATGTCGCTCGCTCAACTCGGCTATTCCAAGATCGGGACCTCCGACGACCTGTTCCGCGCGCTCGATAAATATTCCGACCGCGTCCCGGTCTGGAACGACGAGATGTATTTCGAGTACCACCAGGGGGTTTTCACCACCCACGAATGGATCAAGCGCGCCAACCGGTCCGCGGAAGCGCTGATGCGGACGGTGGAAGCGGCCGCGGGCAGCGCGTTCCTGTTCGGGGCCGACTATCCCAAGGACAAAATCACCAAGATTTGGAAAGTCATCCTGCTCAACCAGTTCCATGACATCCTGCCCGGGTCCAGTATCCCCGAGGTCTATGAGGACTCCGCGCTCCAGCATAAGCAGGTCCAGCAGGACGGCGGAGAGTTGATCACCGCGGCCCTGGATTCCTTAAGCGCGAAAATCGCCACCTCGCCGGCAAAAGCGGGACTCGAGCCGATCATTGTTTTCAATCCGCTCGGGTGGCCAAGAGCAGATGTGGTTCGGTATGCGGTCAAGGGTTCGGGAAAGTTCCAGGTCTTTGACCAGGCCGGGAAAGAGCTGCGCAGCCAGGCCGCAGTTTCCGAGCAGGGCGAATACGATCTCTATTTCTCGCCCGAATCCATCCCGGCGCTGGGATGGAAAACTTTTTATGTGAAAGCCGGCGAGGCCTGCGCCATGTCCGGTCCCAAGGTGAATGAAACTTCGGATGCGATCAAAATCGAAACCGATTTGGTCAGCGTTGCCATTGACCGGAAGACCGGGCTGCTCACCTCGCTGTTGGACAAGCGCGTGGGCAAGGAGATGCTCAAGGCCCCGAGCAACAAGGTGGTGGCATACACCGACCAGCCGCGGCAATACCCGGCCTGGAACCTGGCCGAGAACTATCTGACCAAGCCGATCCCGGTTCCCGAGGCGACCTCGGTCAAGGTTGACGCGCAAGGCCCGGTCTTGGTCCGGGTGCGAGTGGAAAAGAAAGGGAACCCGACCAGCTTCAAACAATGGATCACGGTTTATGCCGATTCCCCGCTCGTCAACCTGATCACCTGGTCGGATATGCACTGGAAAAACTCCATCACCAAAGTCGAGTTCAACACCGCGGTCCAGACCGACCAGGTCGCCACCGAAATCCCCTACGCCGTGATCTCGCGCTCGACCCATGCCACCGTGCCCTGGGATAAGGCGCGCACCGAGATGCCGGTCGAGAAATGGGCCGACCTTTCCACCAAGGATTTCGGGATCAGCCTGCTCAACTTCGGCAAATACGCTTTCAGCCTGACTGAAGACGGCGCCGGTTTCCGGATGAGCATCGTCAAGAACGCCCAATACCCGACCGCGGCGATCGAAGCCTATGAGATCAAACCGCTGGAGAAAATCATTTCCGCCGGCGATACCGACGCGGGCGAGCATTGGGCGCACCTGGCCCTGCTCTCCCATCCCGGGGACTGGAAGGCCGCCAAGGTCTATCGCGCCGCCTATGAATACAACACCCCGGCGGTGGTCTATCGCGCCCAAGCTCATGCCGGCAGCCTGCCCGCGGAGATGAGCATGCTCACGCTCGAAAGCGAAAGCGCATATATCGCGCAGGTGAAAAAGGCCGAGGACGACTCCGACCTGGTCGTGCGCATTGTCGAAGGTGAAGGCAAGGACTCGAGCGCAACCTTGAAAGTCAACCCCGCCTTCAAGATCAAGTCCGCGGCCGAAACCAACCTGCTCGAGCTGGAGCCCAAGCCGGTTAAATTCAATGATCAATCGGCAACGGTTTCCATTGGGCATTTTGAGATCAAGACCCTCAAACTCAAACTGGCGGTGAAGTGATCAGGCGCTGATGAAAAACGGCAACAAGATTTACGCGGCGCTCTGCGCAGGCCTCGCCCTGGGCTTCCTGGTTTTGGGCTGCTCGCAAGCGGGGCCGGGCAAGCCCAGCCCGAGGCTGGTCCGGTGGATAAAAAAGGACTATACCCGGGAGCTGGCCAAGGTCGGCCTGAAGCCGGAACAGTTGGAGGTGTATTCCCTCGGCCAGTCGCATATAGACGCGGCCTGGCGCTGGCGCTATCGCCAGACCCGCGACGAGAAATGCCCCAAAACTTTCGAGAACGCCCTCAAGAGCGCCCGGCTTTTCCCTTCCTTCAGCTTCCACCAAAGCTCGCCCCAGTATTACCAATGGATCAAGGATACCAAACCCGAACTGTTCCGCGCGATCGTGGAAGCGGAAAAGAAAGGCAACTGGGTCCTGGTCGGCGGCATGTGGGTGGAGCCGGACGCCAACATGCCCGAGGGAGAGTCCCTCGTCCGCCAGCAGCTTTACGGACAGAGATTCTATCTCGAGAACTTCGGGCATATCAGCGCGACCGCCTGGCTTCCGGACTCGTTCGGATACAATTGGAACCTGCCCCAGATTTTCGCGCGGTCCGGCCAGAAATATATGTGGACCCAGAAGCCGGCCCGCAACGAATACAACCTCTTCCCGTTCCATCTCTTCCACTGGCAGGGGCCGGACGGTTCCCGCATCCTGACCAACATCTGCCCCACCCCGGGCAAAAATAATTACTTCAAGTTCTCCGAATTCCGGTCCGCGGGCGGAGACAACTATGTCCTGGCCCAACTCGGAGCCATGGAGCGAAAATTCGGCCGCAACCTCCGCCAGACCCGCTATCTGTTGAAGCCCGGAGAAAAGTTGATCGCGAACTATCGGACCGCGCCCCAAAAAATCCGGGCGGGACTGAGCGAGGACTTGATCCCGGTCATGGGGACTTATTACGGCGTCGGCGACGGCGGACACGGACCGAAGAAGTTCGAGATCGAGCGACAGCTGGCCCTGCAAGAACTGGGCTTCGCCAAGATGGCGACCGCGCCGGAGCTGTTCACGGCCTTTGAAAAATATTCCGACCGGCTCCCGGTTTGGAACGACGAACTCTATCTGGATTTCCACCAGGGAGTGTTCACCACTCATGAATGGATCAAACGCGCCAACCGCAATGCCGAAGCCCGGTTGCGCGCGGCCGAAGCGGTTTCCTCCCTCGCCTTTCTCTTCGGCGACCAATATCCCCTGGCTCAATTGACCGGCATTTGGAAACTGGTCCTCCTCAACCAGTTCCACGATATTCTGCCGGGCAGCTCGATCCGGGAGGTCTATGAGGACGCCGCGAGTGATTATGAACAAGTGCAGGCCGGGAGCAGTGAGTTGATCGCGGCTGGGCTGAAATCCTTGAGCGCGAAAATAAATATCCCACCGGCCGGGGCCGGACTCGATCCGATCATGGTGTTCAATCCGCTGGGATGGGCGCGAGCCGATGTGGTTCGGTATGCGGTCAAGGGTTCGGGAAAGTTCCAGGTCTTTGACCAGGC